>JAYUWY010000357.1:0-6203 GCA_043753285.1 Gemmatimonas sp.
TGGGGTTTTGGTCACGGTGCCGTCACAGAAGCGACGGTCCTATTGAACGACTACGGGCGCCAGCTCAATCCCACCGAGAAGTTGCGACCCACGCGATACGACTCGCGAGTCACTGGGCCCTGCACAATGCGGTACGGTGCGTCGAGCAAGTTGCGCGCATCAAGGCGGGCGCTCACGCGCTCACCCAACGGCATGCGCAGCGAGAAATCGACGATGTGGCGCTCGAGTTCCTTCACGTCTGGCAACGGAATCTCGCCAGCTTCAGAGATGCGCTCGCCCACCACATTGTAGAGCAGCGACGCAGAGGTCGTGCCCGCCGGCGACGACCACGTGAGGCCGGTGTTGAACATGTACGGCGCCTGGCCTACCATCGCGCGGTTTGCGTTGGTGATAGAGCCAGCGTTCGGATTGAGGCGAATCTCCGAGCCCATCACGGTCGCATTGGCGCTCACCGAGAAGTTGGCCAGCGCCATTGTGATGAAGTCGAGTCCCTTGCGAGCTTCCAACTCAATGCCATAATTGTCAGCGCCTTCGGCGTTCACGAACGTGATGATGCGCGTGCCGCTGGAGCCGACGTAGACACGCTCAATCGGATTCGTGAAGCGCTTGGCGAACAATGCGATACTGACCACTTCGCCCGCGCTGGGATAGAACTCCCAACGCAGATCGTAGTTCTGAATCGTGGCGCGCTGCAGGTTCGGGTTACCAATCACGTTGTCAAAGCCAATGACTTCGCGATACTGAATCGGTGCGAGCTCGCGGTACTCGGGGCGCGACACCGTCTGCGACACTGAGGCGCGGAAGTTGGTGCGCTCGCTCGGGCGATACGTCACCGCAATCGCCGGCAACACATCGAGGAACGTCGGATTGGTGCTCGACTGCGAACCAATCGTCGGCGTCGCCTTCACCAACACGTCCGAGTACTCGACGCGGGCGCCGGTGATCAGCTGCCACTGCGTACCGAAATCCTTCTCAACCATTGCGAAGCCAGCCGTCAAGAAATCGCTGGCCGTATATGCACCACCTACGCCAATCGCATTCACGCGCCACACATTGTCGCTCGGCGACGTGTAGCGACCATCAAACAACTGCTCCGGGCGCAACTGGCGCTCCGCTTCCGTGAGGCCCGATGCGTTGATGCTGTATGCGGTGCTCGTCGCATCGCGATTGCCGTAGCGGCCCAAGCCGCCCACCTTCACCGCCAACTGACGGCCCACTTCGCCAAACTGAATGCGGTAGTGACCGCGCGCTTCGTATGCCGTCTCACCCAACTCGCTGAACGTGCGCACCGCGCCTTCGTTGGACGAAGACAGCCACTGCGTCGTCAGCATGCCAGTGTTCGGATCCGTGAACACGCCCTGCACAAACTCCGAGCGATCCGGCTCGTTGCGCGAGACGCCAGTCGTCGTGAGCGCGAGCTCCAACTTCTGATTCCCCGTCACGTCGCTCTGCAACAGGAGCTGCGACGAGAACACGCTGCGCTCCACGTACTTCTGGCGCGTGATGATGAGCGGAATGCCGAGGTTTTCGGACGTGCCCTGCTCCTGGCGACCTTCGGAGTCCATCGTGCGGTTGTACGTGTTGTTGAGCGCCAAGCGCGTGCGGTTGCCGAGCAAGGTGCTGAAGTTGGCGAGGCCACCCCAGAGCACGGTCGAGCGGCCGGTCTGACCTTCAAAGCGATCGACCGCCGTCGGCACCGGGCCACCCTGCGCGAGCGCCAACGAGCGCACCTGATCAACCTTCGCTTCCTGTCCGTACGAGTACGTGCCGCTCACCAAGTAGCCAATGCGACGTCCAAACACTGGATCGTTGCCGCCCACGGAGAGCGAGGTCGATCCATTCAGGCTGCCTTCGAGACCGCGCGGCGACCACGAGTTGCGGAAGTCAGAGACCATGCGATTGTAATCGCTCTGGCCGGGGAAGCTGTTCGCAAAGCTGCCGAACGAGGAGATGAAGCCTGGCAGCGAGCGATTGCTCGCGCCCAACGCCATCAGGTCGCCACCCACGCGACCCTGCATCGGGAGAATGCGACCGACCACGGCATCAGAGCCGCCGGTGCTGGAGCTCATGGCCCACGTGCGACGCGCCGGGAACTCGCGAGTCTGGATGTCCACCGTGGCGCCTGAGAAGTCGCCCGGCTGGTCAGGAGTAAACGTTTTGATGGTCGTGATGGTCTGCAGCAAGCCAGCGGGGAAGAGGTCGAGCGGAACCACCTTCTTCTCGGGCTCCGGGCTCGGAATGCGTGCGCCGTTGAGCGACGTCTGCGTGTAGCGGTCACCGAGACCGCGAACGAACACATACTTGCCGTCCTGCACGCTCACACCAGAGACGCGGCCAACGGCCTGCGCAGCGTCGCCGTCCGGGCCCTTCGAAATCTGCTCGGCGGTGATTGAGCTCACGACGTTGTTTGAGTTGCGCTGTTCGTCGAGCGCTTCGTTCACCGAGCCGCGCTCGGCAGCGGCAGTCACAACCTGCGCGGCGAGCGTCAGCGAGGCTTCGGCGAGCGTGACGTCCTGCTCAACCGACTTGCCAGCCTCGAGGAAGATGCCGGTGATGGTCTTGGGCGCGTAGCCGATGCGGCGCACGGTGATCGTGACCGTGCCAGCCGGTACGGCGTTGATGCTGAAGCGACCATCTGGACCCGACTGGGCGCCGATGGTGGTGCCAACCACTTGAATGCCGACGGCGGCGAGTCCGCTGCCGCTACCAGCATCGATCACACGGCCAACGATGCGGCCAGTGGTGGGTGCCTGCGCCGAAACCGGCGCGAGCGGGAGGGACAACAGCAGAGCGATAAGTGCAAGTACGGGGCGCATTGGCGTCTCGTGAGAAAGTCGAAGGTTCGGATGCACTTCGCGTGTGGCCAGAAGTGCACCTCAAAGCTCCGACTTTCCCGTACCGGGCCTCTCACGGACTTGCAACGAACGTGTAACGGGGACCAGCTCCGTTACGAGGTTGCGGCCGGGAACAGGGCCGTAATTGTGGACCCCTGGCCCACCTCAGACAGCGCTCGCACGCGGCCACCATGAGCTTCCACGAGGTGCTTCACGATGGCGAGGCCGAGGCCCGTGCCGCCCTGCTCGCGGGAGCGTCCCGGATCCACGCGGTAGAAGCGTTCGAAGATACGCGGCAGGTGTTCGGCGGGAATACCCACGCCGCTGTCACGAACGCCCACCACAATGCCGCGTTCGTGGACCTCGGAGAACAACTCCACGTGGCCAGCGGCCGTGTGCCGCACGGCATTGTCCACCAAGTTGCCGAGGACTTGGCGCAGAGCGGTCGCATCGGCGTACACACGCTGCGCGTCAGGGGGGACCTGGGCCCTCAACTGGAGTCCCTTGCTGTCGGCGATGTCGCGAGCCGCAGCGAACACGTCCGAGGCCACGCCGCGAAGCTCAATAGCCTGCGGATTCGGCACCCAACCGCCGGACTCAATGCGCGAGAGATCGAGCAAGTCATCGACAATGCGCTGCATGCGGCGCGTGTTGCTCAGGATACGCTCTGCAAAACCGCGTCGCGATTCGCTCGGCACATCTTCTTCCACGAGCGTTTCGGCAAAGCCGCCCACAATCGTGAGTGGCGTACGCAACTCGTGCGAGACATTGGCCACGAAGTCGCGACGTACGGCTTCCAGGCGTCGCACGCGGGTGAGATCAAACAGCGCGAGCACGGCGCCGCCGCCCGTGAGTGGGCGCGCCGCGATGTTGAGCGTGCGGCCACTGATCACAACCTCAACGCCTTCCGTGGTCTCGCCGCCGAAGGCGTCGCCAAGGGCATCGCGTAGCGCCACCTCGCGCGGCAGATCGTCCACGGGAAAGGGCAGGGGTGCGCGCGATCCAAGCAAGCGACGCGCAGTCTCGTTGATGCGCACCACCATGCGGTCCGCATCCACCGCGATCACGCCTTCATTCAGCGACTCAGTGAGTTGCACGAGAAGCGTTTCGTCGTCTTCGAGCGCACGCAAACGCGACGAGAGCTGATCCGCCAGCACGCGGAGCGCGGTGGCGAGTTCGCCCACCTCACCTGGTGCTTTCAAGATTGGGCGACGCGTGAGGTCTCCGTCGGCAATCGCTTGCGCGACGTCGCGAAGTTCTTCCACCGGGCGTGACACCGAGCGCGAGAAGAAGAACGCAATAATCAGCGCAGCAACGAGCGCGAGCAGCGATGCGCCGAGTATGTCGGAGCGCGCGTCGCCAGTTACCGCATCAATGCGCGCGGTCGGAAGCGACACGCGCGCCACACCGTGCGGTGGCACGGCAACCGCCACATAGAGTTCCTGATCGCCCGTGGATGGCGACGGACGGCTCGAGCTGCCTACGCCATTCGCAATCGCGTCTGCGATTTCGGGGCGCGTGAGGTGATTCTGCAAACGCGCGAGCGCCCCATCATCAAACTCAGAGTCGCCCGTGACCACTCCCTCGGGGTTTACGAGCGTGACGCGCTTCGCGAGTGCCGCACCGATGGCGTCTGCGAGCGAATCTGGCGACTGCGCGTGGTCCTTCCACAGCACGCCCACCAAGAGCGCTTCGCGTTCCAAGAACGCCGTCGCGTCTTCGCGCAGGCGCGACGCGAGCTGGCGGTCCACGATGGTGACAATGAGGACCGCGAGAAACCCGACGATGATCAGCGCGCCGAGCAGAAGCCGCTGCGTGAGTCTCACCCAGGCTTCCCGACGTTGAGCCGGTAGCCGAATCCGCGCACCGTCTCAATGAGATCGCCCGCTGGATGCAGCTTCGTGCGCAAACGCTGCACGTGCATGTCTACCGTGCGCGTCTGAATATCTGGCGCGGCGTCCCACACGGTTTCGAGCAGATGCGAGCGTGCTTGCACGCGGCCGCGACGCTCAGCGAGCGTGAGCAACAACTTGTACTCCGTGGGCGTGAGCTCCACTTCGTGGTTGTTCACCGACACGCGGTGCGCGGAGCGATCGACCGTGATGGGGCCGATCTGCAGAATGTCTGGTGCGTCACCGGTGCCGCCAACGCGGCGGAGAATCGCGCCGACGCGTAGCACCAACTCCTGCGGCGAGAACGGCTTCGTGAGATAGTCATCCGCGCCGAGCTCAAGACCGCGAATGCGATCCGGCTCTTCTTTGCGCGCGGTGAGCATCAATACGGCGATTTTCGTGGTCGAAGCATCTTCGCGGAGCTTGGCCAACACATCGAAGCCCGACATGCCGGGCAACATCAAGTCGAGCACGACGAGCGACGGGCGATCACGCTTGGCGAGTGCCAGCGCGTCTGTGCCTGTGGACGCGGACGACACCTTGTAGCCCGACTTCGCCAAGTGATAGACCACGAGCGCCACGATATCGGGCTCGTCGTCCACCACCAAAATGCGGTCGGCACTACCGACTGCGACGGTCACGTGCGCTCCCCGTGCAAGCGGCGATTGATCGTGGCGAGCAAAAGATCAATGGCGACGACGTTCTCTCCACCCCGTGGGATGATGATGTCCGCGTAGCGCTTGCTGGGCTCCACAAACTGCAAATGCATGGGTTGCACGGTTGTGAGATACTGATCGAGAATTTCTTCGAGCGGCCGTCCGCGGGCCGCCATGTCGCGGCGAATGCGGCGGATCAGTCGCGTGTCGGCGTCGGTGTCTACGAACACTTTAATGTCGAGCTTGGAACGAATCCGGTCGTCCACGAGCAGTAGAATCCCGTCTACAACAATCACATCAGCCGGCTCGATGCGCTGCGACTTCTCGGCGCGCCGGTGCCGCACAAAGTCATAGACCGGCTTGTCGATCGGCTTGCCGTTGGCAAGCTGCGTCAGATGGTCGGCGAGCGTGTCGATATCGAACGCATCCGGATGATCCCAATTGAGCAGGCGCAGCTCGTCGTGCGACAGTTCGTGATGGTCGCGGTAGTACGCGTCCATATCGATGAAGGCCACGCGTTTTGCATCAATTGCGTCGGCAACATGGCGGGCTACGGTGGTCTTTCCGGAGCCGGAACCGCCGGCAACGCCGAGTATCAGCGGGCGCATCAAAGTTTTTCAGGTGGTGCGGGAGGGAGCACGCGTGGAATCTGACGGGTAGCCACGTTGCGGTGTAGCGGAGAAGGGGTCACAGTACTGTAAAGCTCCCATCGCGGCGGGCGGTGAGTCAACCGCGCGGCCTCCAAGATGGGCTCCTCAGGGGCTATTTTATAGGATGCGCCCGCACTCTCTCGGATTTCCCCGCGCCGCCGCCGGCGCGCT
>JAYUWY010000358.1:0-3137 GCA_043753285.1 Gemmatimonas sp.
CGTGAGACTTGAGACGTGAGACTTGAGAGAACCGCTAGATTGTGCGTATCTCAAGTCTCACGTCTCAAGTCTCAAGTCTGATGTATACCGTCAAAGAAATCTTCTACACATTGCAAGGTGAAGGCGTCCACTCCGGCCGCCCCGCCGTGTTCTGCCGTTTCTCGGGCTGCAACCTCTGGACCGGGCGCGAGCAGGATCGCGCGCATGCGGTGTGCTCGTTCTGCGATACGGACTTTGTAGGCGTCGGCCCCGACGGCGGAAAGTTTGCGACGGCCGCAGAATTGGCGGATGCCGTCGCGTCGCGGTGGCCGGACGCGGCGGGCGGGCGGCGCTATGTGGTCTGCACGGGCGGCGAGCCGCTCCTCCAGCTGGACGCCGAAGCGGTCGCGGCGTTGCATGCGCGCGGATTTGAGGTGGCCGTGGAGACCAACGGCACCCAGCCAGCCCCCGAGGGCTTGGACTGGATCTGCGTGTCGCCAAAGGCGGACGCGCCCTTGGTTTTGACCAGTGGAAACGAGCTAAAACTGGTCTTTCCGCAGGAAAAGGCCCGTCCTGAGCGCTTCGCCGCCTTAGACTTTGCCCATTTCTACCTGCAGCCCATGGACGGGCCCGACGCGGCAGCGGCCGCCCAGGCCGCTATTTCCTACTGCCTCAAACATCCCCAGTGGCACCTCTCGGTGCAGAGCCACAAGGCCCTCGGGATTCGGTAACAAAAAGCTCGTCCCTTCTAAAGGTTGACGGGACGCGGGTTCCGGCGGAAGTTTGGGGGTCCTTTGCGCGCGTGACCTTCGTCACGCTCAACAGGCGGGGTCCAAAATTCGGACCTCACATCCCACCGCTTCGAGGTATGTCTCGTATGCGAATCCGTTTCGTCAGCAGGATGCTTGCGGTTCTCGGCTTCTTTGCGGCCGCAGGCGCCGCCGACGCACAGTCCGGCACCGTGGCTGGCAGAGTCACTCAGTCGGACGGGGGCGCGCCGATTGTCGACGCCCAAGTCCAAGTCCTCACCGGTAACACCGTGGTGGGCAGCATGCGCACCTCTGCCGATGGCTCCTACCGCATCGGAAACATTCCCACCGGCACGTACGCCGTCGTCGCCCGCGCGGGTGGCTTCGTGTTCAAGCGTACGGAAGGCGTCTCGGTTGGCGCCGGCGCAACTGCCACGCTCAACATCGGAATGGACGCGGTGATCTCCAGGCTCGACGCGGTCGTCACGACGACGACGCGTGGTGCGGAGCCCGAAAAGATTCTCGACTCACCGAACTCGATCTCGCTCGTGACGTCTGAGCGTATCGCCGAGCGCGCTGGTGCCATCGGCGTGACGGACCACCTGAAGAGCACGCCCGGGTTGTCCATCTCCAACGGTGGCATCGTGCAGGCGAACATCGTCTCGCGCGGATTCAACAACGCGTTCTCCACGTCGATGCTGATGCTGCAGGACTACCGCTTCGCCGGTGTCCCGTCGCTGCGCGTCAACGTGCCGTTCCTCTTCACCGGCACCGGCGAGGACATCGATCGTATCGAAGTCCTGCAGGGTCCAGCCTCGGCGCTGTACGGCCCGAACTCTGGCGCTGGCGTGTTGCACGTCATCACCAAGTCGCCGTTCACGTCGCAGGGCACCACGCTGACGCTGGACGGTGGCGAGCGCTCGATGTTCCGCCTCGCGGGCCGTCACGCGGCGCAGATCAACGACCAGTTTGCGTTTAAGCTCTCTGGAGAATTCTTCCGCGCCAACGATTGGGAGTACAACGATCCCAACGAGTCCGGGGTTAGCAACAGCGGTAACTACGGCACCGACGCACGCATTCCGGTTTCGCGCCGCGGCACCGCCATCGCACGTGACTTCGCGCTTGAGAAGTACTCTGGTGAAGCGCGCCTCGACTGGCGCATCAACGACGACACCGAAGCCATCACCACGCTTGGTTACACGATGGCCGGCAGCGCACTCGAAATCACCACGACGTTCGGCGCCGCGCAGGTGCAGAACTGGAGCTACACCAACTTCCAGCAGCGCTTCCGCCACAAGCAGTTCTTCGCGCAGGTCTTCTACAATGCGTCGAACTCCGGCAACGATGACGCGCTCGACGACCAGGGCACGTACTATCTCCGCTCCGGCATCCCGGTGGTGGACCAGTCCTCGGTGCTCGTCGCGCAGCTGCAGCAGGGTTACACGCTCGGCAACACCAAGCTGACGGGCGGCTTGGACTACATCGCGACCACCCCGGTTTCCAAGGGGACGATCATGGGTCGCAATGAAGACGACGACAACATCAACGAGATGGGCGGGTACTTGCAGTTCACCACGCCGCTCACCGATAAGCTTGAGTTCATGGGCGCTGCACGTGCGGACATGAATTCGCGCATCGAAGGCACACAGTTCTCGCCGCGCGCCGCGTTCCTGTACAAGGCGACGCCGACGCAGAACCTCCGCCTCACGTTCAACCGCGCGTTCAACTCGCCGGCTTCGTTCTCGTTCTTCCTCGACCAGTGGTCGGGTCAGACGGCAAACATCGGACCGGCCATCAACAACCCGGCAACTGGCAACACCGAAGTGCGCATCTTCGGCAACCCGCCCAAGCAAGGCTGGCAGTACGATCGCGGGTGCGCCACGGCACAAACCAGCGCTGGCGGCCTGTGCATGCAGTCCAACTTCACTGGCAACGCTCGCTCGCCAGTGTCGGGTGCTTCGATGTTCCCGGCCACGATGAACGCTGGTATCGCTGCGCAGATCGCCGCGGGCCTCCAGACGACGTTCGGTCTCTCGAACACGCAGCGCGACAACATTCGTAACTCGCTCACGGGCCTCGCCCCGACCAACACGCAGATTCCGCTCATCCTGCGCAACATCGGTGCAGGCAACGCGGTGACCAGCTTCAACACCGTGCGTGACTACGCCCCGCTCGGCGCCAACTTCTCCAACACGTGGGAAGTCGGCTACAAGGGCATCCTCGGCGATCGCCTCCGCCTCTCGGCGGATTACTGGTACCAGATTCGTCCGTCGGATCCGACCACGCAGGTCATCAACTTTGACGACGTGGTGTTCTTCGATCCGGCAGCGCTCGGCGGCTACCTCGGTAATCCGGGAACGGGCTTCACCGCCGCACTCGCCGCGAACGGCGTCCCGGCTCCCGCAATCG
>JAYUWY010000359.1:0-3137 GCA_043753285.1 Gemmatimonas sp.
CCAGACAGATGCGCGCCAATCACGGCGCCGAGGTCCTCACCATCCGCCGTGTGATACTGGCCCGCAACGACGAGGCCGTCGGCATCGAGTAGCAACGCGACTTGTCCCGTGTCTCCGATCGCGCCGTCAAACAATCCGCCCGCCGTCTGCGCGGCGCTGAGCGCGGCTGGCGCTTCTTCCACAGACTCATTGCGCGCGATGTGCAGCGCTTCCCACGCGGCTTCCAACGCTGGATCGCCCGGCGTGGCAGTGCGCGCCTTCGACAAATGCGTTTCTGCGTCGTCCCAACGCCCCTGGCGATAGCACAGGAAGCCAAGACCGCGATGCGCCGCACCGAAGTCCGCAGAGATCTTCAATGCGCCCAACCAGGCGCGCTCTGCCGTGGGCTCATCGCCCATCGCCAGCGCAATGCGCGCCACGAGATCGTGTACGTCCGCGCGATGCGCGTGACGCTCCGCACCTTTGCGCGCGACGCGTGACGCATGCGCCAAGTCGCCGCGCCCGAGTAGTTGTTCGGCCAACGGGAGGAAGACCAAACTCGATGGGTCCGCCGCGAGCTGCTCGCTCATCGTGCGAATGTCACCGCTCAATGGGCACCTCCTGGTCGAGCACTTCCATCAATTTCGTCGCCGACACCACAGCATCGCGCAGCGCGTTCGACGTCGGATAGCTCGGCGTAGTCTCGATGAACGCGCTCCACGTCGCGATGCCATCGGCGAGCGCGCCACGACGAAACAGCTCGGCGCCGCGGACCAACGCCTTTGGCGGTCCCGCACCGGGCGTCAGATGCGTGGCTTTGCGTGGCTCACTCGGTAGTGCCACCGTCGCACTGGCCCGCGTGGGCTGCCGCAACAGCACGACACCCGTGCTCACCAAACCGTACACAACGCGCGCCACGTCGAACTCACTCATCGACACGGTCGCGGCAATCGTGCGCAGATCGTTGGTGCCGTCAATCATCGCCAAGATCTTCCACTCGGCCGGCAACAAGTCCAACAGCGCCGGATGATCAGAATCGCCAGGCGCGAGATCTGGAATCACCGAGAGATTCGGCACGCGATCAGCGATGCGCGACCACTCGTCAATGCGACGCGCTCCTTCCATCAGCAGCGATTCCGTGCCGAGCGGCGCCGAGGCATCGCGGAGTGCTTCTTCGCTCAGCCCCTCGGTGAATCGGAAGTGTCCTTCCGACCACGACATCAACTCAAAGACGACGGCCTCAATCTGCAGGCGCATCTGCCGTTCCACTTCGCGCGACGTGACGAGCCCCAGCGCGACGAGAATCTCGCCAAAGCGACGACGATCGCCACCTTGCTGGGCTTCGCGCACCTTCAGCAGATCCGCTTCGGTCAAGCGGCCCGAGCGCACCAGCAAATCGCCAATGCGATGCGGGTTCGACTTGATAGCCGCCGAAATAATCTTGCCCTTCTCAAAGTGCACGACGCCTTCGTTGTCACGCAGTGCCGACGTGACAATAAGCGTGCCCGTCTTCCGGCTCAGGTCGAGCAGCTGGAAGACGTCGTGGATGCCGAGTTCCTTGAGCGGGCCTTCGATGGCCATTAGCTCGCCTCCTCGTCTGCGCCTTCGAGGCGCTGCTGCACAATGCGCGCTTCACGGAACGCGCGCCGCGCAAACTCGCCCTGCGGCTCCAACTCAGCGACGCGACGGAAACACGCCACCGCTTCGCGGAAGCGCTCCTGACGCGCCAACAACACGCCCTGATGGAACACCGCGCCCACGTGCGCGGGATCAAAGCGCAACACACGCTGGAACGCGAACGCCGCATCGTCGGGACGATCCATCTCGAGCAGCAACTCACCGAGGGAGACGAGTCCGTCGAAGCTGTACGGGTCGCGCTCGAGGAACTCGATGAGCAGCGCCATCGCCTTCGCAGGCTCACCGCGACGGCGATGCAACGCCGCCAGCGCCAGCGTCGCGCCCGCATACGTCGGCACGGACTCCAGCGCAGCGAGCAACTCGCGTTCAGCCTCGGAGAAGTCGCCGCGCGTGGTCAGCAACTCCGCGAGGTCGTAGCGCACGGCGGCGAAGTCTGCGTCAATCGTGAGCGCGTGACGGTATGCGGCGATTGCCGCATCGATGTTGCCCATCGCCCGCAGCACATTACCCACGCCGCGCAACACCTCGGCGCGGCCGGGATCGGCACGACGCGCGCGATCGAGCACTTCGAGGGCGCCTTCCGAGTCGCCGCTTTCGAATCGCGCCGTGGAGACGAGCAGCAATGCGTCCACATCGTCCGGCAACACTTCGAGCAGCAACATTGCGGGCACGGCCGCGTCGCTGCCGCGTCCAAGCATCAACAACGCCTGCGTCTCACCGCGCAGCGCTTCCGGATGATTAGGCTGCACGCGGCGCGCGGCTTCAAAGCGCTCCAGTGCATCGCCCCACGCACCCTGCCGTCCAAACGCCTCGCCCAACAGCGAGTCCCCACGCGCCGGGTCTGCACCGCGCTGCATCGCGCGACGCACTTCCGACATCGCGCGGTCCACGAGTCCCTTCGACAAATAGTCTTCGGCCAGCACGTACGGATCCGCGTCGGCTGCTACAATGGCCTGCGGCGCTTCGACGGGATCAAGTTGTTTGAAGATGGAATCGAGCACGCCCGTGTCGAACGTGAACGTGTCCACACCACCACTCATCCGATGCTCGCCGCCCAAATCCGGCACAACCGTGAGATCGGCGTCCTCAAACTCCAAATCAATCGCCAGCTGGAACGTCTGCGGCGTGTAATACGGATCAATCTCCAACGCGCGTTTGGTCTCGCGCAGTGCGCCGGCGTAGTCGCCGAGGTTGGAGAGCGTGAAGCTCAGGTTGTAATGCGCTTCCGCAAATTCCGGATTGGACTGAATCGCCTTGGCGTACGCAGTGCGCGCTTCTTCAAAGCGGCGCAACTCACCAAGCACCAAGCCCACGCCGTTCCACGCCGTCGCGGCGTTGGGGTCGTGCTCCAACACTTGGCGATACGCCTCGAGCGCCAACTGAAAACGCTTTCCGCGCACGAGAAGCAGCGCAAGATTCAGTCGCGCCTTTGTGAACCCCGGGCTCGTGTGCAGTGCCTCGCGGAACTCATCGATCGCATCTTCGCCCTGATTCGCGTGAAACAGCGCGACCGCGAGATT
>JAYUWY010000360.1:0-1509 GCA_043753285.1 Gemmatimonas sp.
TGCGGCATCGGGCGGAGGAGCCGAGCAGTGATCGCGCGTCGGCGGGTGCCGCGGCCGAGCGTTCCTGGCTCGACGCACGGCTCAGAGAGTATCTCGCTACGGGCGGATTCCCAGAGGCGCAGTCGCTCGACGCGTTTGATCGTGCGCAGCTGCTCAGCGGCTACGTCGATGTGATGATTCTGCGCGACGTGATCGAACGCCACGCGGTCAGCAATCCTGTCGCGCTGCGTTGGTTGCAAAGCGAGCTGCTGGCGACGCCCGGCGGAACCTTCAGCATCAGCAAGCTGGCCAACGTGATGAAGTCTCAGGGCATCTCCGTGGGCAAGGATACGCTTCACGCATACTTGGATCACCTTGAAGACGCATTCCTGCTCCGCACGGTGTGGATGCATAGTGCTTCCGAGCGGCAGCGAATGGTCAATCCGCGCAAAGTGTATCCAGTGGATACCGGGCTCATCGCGCTGTTTGAGCGCAGCGGCCGCAGTCATCGCGGCCGAGCTCTAGAGACTGCCGTGCTTCTGGAGCTGGAGCGGCGCAGCTATGCGCGCAGCTACGTCCTAACAGCGGACGGCTATGAAGTGGACTTCCTCGCGACGCGGCCCGGTGAGGCGCCGCTGCTCGTGCAGGTCTGTTTGGAGAGTGAGAACGAAAGCACGCTGGAACGCGAAGTACGAGCGCTGCAGTCGGCAGCGGTTGAAATACCTGATGCGAGGCCGATGTTGCTGACGCTCGATGCAACGCCGCCGGCATTGCTTCCGAAGGGAATCGAGTGGATGCCGGCGGCGCGCTGGTTGCTTGACGCGTAACACGTAACACTGTCAGACCCCCTCCCTATCCTTGGTGGTATATCGCCAGCCGAGGAGTGGAGATGCCTGAGGAACCGCAGAAGTGCGCGCTACGCGCCGGCGGAATCGCGACATCACGCGACGCTGAGGATGATCTCCTCGCGACGGTGTTTGGCGTGGAGATGAGCATTGTCATCATGCCCGATTGCAAGTTCGTGCGATTCCTGAACTTCTGGTCACTCAAGCCATCGATGACTGAGGATGCGCTGAATGCGTGGCTCCGGCAGATCAATCTGCAGGTGGATTCGGCGCGCTTTCGCAGCCACAACGATGGCATTTTGTGCGCCGACTACTCGATGACCTACGAACACGGCATCTCCCCGCAGCAGATGGTGGGGATGCTGTGCGAGTTCGCGTGGGGCGTGAAGGCCGTGTTTGAGATCGAGGAGTCCGAGGACTTTCTCGCTGATTAGAGAAACCCGCGTTCCTCGATAAGGATCAACTGGTTGAGACGAATCAGGGCAGGGTTGTCCGGCTTGGCGTGCTTCAGCAGATACGCTTTGTGCTGCAGAATCAGCTTGTCTGCCCACACTCTGTACGTATCTGCGCCCATCTCATTCTTCAGGCGTGTGAGAGTGCCGAGTAGTTCGCCTTCTTCTTGCTCTGTCAAAAGATCGGGTGTGTAGGTCATAGTTGGGCAACCTACCGAGAGCGACTGACAGCG
>JAYUWY010000361.1:0-3129 GCA_043753285.1 Gemmatimonas sp.
AATGCATAATAATGCCGGAGCCGCTTGTCAACGTTTGGCTTCCCTGTTTGACCTACCGCGTGCTACACTCCGCCTAACTCCCACTCCGCCCTGTGACCGCCAGCAAGCGCGAACGCCAGCACGCGATCCTTGAACTCATTGGCACCCGAGAGATCGGGAGCCAAGAGGATTTGCGACAACTGCTCCACAAGCAGGGCTGGGATGTCACGCAGTCCACGCTTTCGCGCGACCTGCGTGATCTGCGCGTTGCGCGTATTCCGTCGCCACAGGGCATGCGCTACGTGACGGGCGACACCGCAGTGGATGATGGCAGCCGCGCGCCGCTCGCGGCAATCCTGCCCCAGCTCTTCCTCTCGCTCGACGGCGTTGGTCCGATGCTCGTCTTGAAGACAGTCATTGGTGGGGCGCAGCCGATTGCATCTGCCATCGATGGCGAGGGCGCGTCGGATATTCTTGGCACCATCGCCGGCGACGACACCATCCTCATGATTTGTCGCTCAGAGCAGGCGCGCGAGCGCGTCGCGCGTCGACTGGGCCAGCTCGCCAAGCGCCCGCGCTAGCGCGCAGAGTTTTCGCGACGCGCACTTCCAATCGCATAGATATGCGGATACGTTTCTCTGCGTCCTTTGCATCGGCGCCGGGTCTGGCGCGGGAGTTTTCTCATGAGCAGCAGCGACGGCTCGCATAAGCTTTGGGGCGGCCGCTTCGCTGGCGGACCAGCTCCAGAACTTGAGGCCGTGAATCGGTCCATCGGGACCGACATCCGCCTCTGGCCATTCGACATCAAGCTGTCGCAGGCGTGGGCATCCGCGCTCGCGGCGGCCGGCGTCTACACGGCGGAAGAGGCCGGCATCGTGCGCGCGGGTCTCGAGCGCGTTGGCGCGCGCATTGCCGGCGGCGAGCAACCGATTGCCTCCGACGAAGACGTGCACACGTTTGTGGATCGCTTGCTGCATCTCGAAGTGGCGGGCCCTGCAGGCCGGTTGCACACGGGCCGCAGCCGCAACGATCAGGTCGCCACCGACACACGCATGTGGACGATGGATGCGATGACCCGCGCAGATGCGCTTGTCCGTCAGCTGCAGGAATCGCTGCTCGTGCAGGCCGAGTCGCACCGCGACCACATCATGCCCGCGTACACGCATCTCCAGCGCGCCCAACCGGTATCCGTCGCGCATTGGTTGCTCTCGCACTTCTGGGCTCTTGAGCGCGATCGCGCGCGACTTGTCGCCGCGCGTCGCGCCGCTGCCGTGATGCCGCTGGGTTCAGGGGCCATCGCAGGTTCGGCGTTCGCGATTCCCCGCGATCAGCTTCGCGACGAGCTCGGCTTCGAGAGCATTTCTGCGAACTCCATCGACGCCGTCGGCGATCGCGACTTCATCGCCGAGGCGCTGTTTGCGCTCACCATGCTCGGCACACATTGCTCGCGCGTCGCAGAAGATCTCATTCTGTTTGGCTCGAGCGAGTTTGGATTCGTACGCTATGGAGACGCATACTCGACGGGTTCGTCGATGATGCCGCAAAAGCGAAATCCGGATGCGCTCGAACTTGCGCGCGGCTCCGGTGCGCGTGTGTTAGGTGACCTCGTCGCACTTGTCGGAACGCTCAAGGGTCTGCCCAGCGGCTACAACAAAGATCTGCAGGAAGACAAGCGCGCGCTGTTCGATGCGGTCGATGCAATGACGCTGCTGCTTCCCGCAGTTGCTGGGTCTATCGCGACGCTCAGCTTCAACGTGGCGCGCATGCGCGCTGCGGTCAGCGGTGCGATGATGGCTACAGATCTTGCAGATTATCTCGTGCGAAAGTCGGTGAGTTTTCGCGATGCTCACGGCGCGGTTGGACGTCTTGTGCGCGAAGCGGAAGAGGCTGGAGTGGATCTCGGCGCGCTTCCGTTTGCTGCTTTTGCCGCCGCGCATGCCGCGTTTGAAGAGGACGTTCTCGTGGAACTGACCCCAGAAAGGTCGATCCAGCACAGAAACTTGCCTGGCGGAACTGGCCCAGAATCCGTCGCGAAACAGCTCCTGGCGGCTCGCGCGGCGTTGTAGGCTGCGTTTGATATAGAAGCCAGCCTCAAATTATTTATTCTTCGGTAAAAGTCAGTTAATACTGGCGCGGACGTGGCTCTGGGAGTATCGTTTGTTATCCTGAGCTGAGAGTATAATTTTGAGAGCAGTCACTGCAGCCACTGCCGCGGCAATTATGCGGCTGGATCAGAAGACTTTCGACAATCTTTTGCTCCGCGTCGGTTCTGAGGCCGTAACTCCTGGTCGCCAAGGGGTCGAGCGCCGAATACCGGTCGTTTTGATCGAAGAGCTGTTGCTCGCGCGAGACCTGAGCGCAGCACTCGCCATTCCCACGCGCGATGCGTTCGCAGTCGCGCGCCGTCTACTAGGTCGCTCAGGAAGCTCGGGCGAAGTGGCGTTGGATGGCGGCTTCCACGGAAGTCTGCACGTGGGCGAGTTCATTCAGCTCGGGGCGGATCTCACGGGGCTGCGCGCGACGTTGCAGGCGCGGTTGGAGTCAGCCGTCGAAACCGTGGTGCGCCGTCCGCGCGGTCGGCCGCCGAAGGCCGCGAACGCGCGCCGCGAGTCCTAGTTCGCGCGGGCCGGAAAGCAATCGGGGCCCGGAGCAAAAGCTCCGGGCCCCGCCTGATTGTGCCGGCTCGTGGTTACGAGACCTTCGAGACGTTCTCGGCAGCGGGGCCCTTGGCACCCTGCACAATGTCGAACTCGACGGCGTCGCCCTCTGCGAGCGACTTGAAGCCGGAACCCTGGATCGCGCTATAGTGCACGAAGCAATCCTTGACAAACGGGCGGAGTCCGCGCGATAGTTGATCCGCACTTTCTCGTACGTTTCGCCCTGCGGCGCGGCGGTGGTGGCGACCGCGCCTCCGCCGAAGCCGGCGCAGCCGGTCAACGATAGCAATAGCGCCGCCCCCAGCCAGCCGACGAACCGGTTGCGGATCACTTGTAGTCCTCGCGGATGGGATGAAAGACGTCCAAGGCGCGGGCGCCTTGCGGCCCGGCCACGGCCTTGTGCTTTACGCCGCCGGGAATCCGCCACATGCCGCCCGGCCCGACCTTGCTTGCCTGCCCGCCGATCGTGAAGTCCAACTCCCCCTCCAGCAGC
>JAYUWY010000362.1:0-3127 GCA_043753285.1 Gemmatimonas sp.
CTCCTACCGTGGCCGACGCCATCGCGCGAACCTCCCGGTTCGTGGACAGCGCACGCACACCAACGCCCGCACGAAGAAGGGGCCGCGCCGCGCGATCGCGGGCAAGAAGAAGGTCACCAAGTAATGGCTATCGGTAAGAAGACCAAGCGCGTGGTGGACGCCGAAGGTGTGGCGCACGTCAATGCGACTTTCAATAACACGCTGATCACGATCACCGACGCACATGGCAACGCCGTGTCGTGGGGCACCGCCGGCAAGGCGGGCTTCAAGGGATCGAAGAAGTCCACGCCGTTCGCCGCGACCGTCGCGGCTGAACAGTGCGCGCGCGAGGCGATGAGCCTCGGTGTGCGCCGCGTTCATGTGAAGGTCCAGGGCCCGGGCTCGGGTCGCGAATCTGCGATTCAGGCGTTGGCTGCTGCTGGCCTGACCGTCAAGTCCATTAAGGACGTGACGCCGATTCCGCACAACGGCTGCCGGCCGCCTAAGCGCCGGAGGGTCTAAGCAATGCGTTATACAGGTCCCAGCTGCCGGCAGTGCCGGCGTGAAGGCACGAAGCTTTTCCTGAAGGGCACCAAGTGCTTCACGGAGAAGTGCCCCGTTGAGCGTCGCCCGTATGCGCCTGGCCAGCACGGCCAGACGACCGCGCGTCGCCGTAAGGTCTCTGAGTACGCCAAGCAGCTGCGCGAGAAGCAGAAGATTAAGCGCATCTATGGCCTCAGCGAGAAGCAGTTCCGCAACACCTTCGAGCGCGTGTCGTCGCTCCCGGGCGTGACGGGCCACAACCTCTTGGTCGCTCTTGAGAGCCGCCTCGACAACATGGTCTACCGTTTGGGCTTCGCCGCGAGCCGTAAGGCAGCGCGTCAGCTGATCCGTCACCGTCACGTGGAAGTGAACGGCAAGGGCGTCGATGTGCCGAGCTTCGTGGTCGCGCCGGGTCAGGAAATCCGGATGCGTCAGGCCTCGCGCGAAATGGTCGCCGTGCAGTCCGCGCTCGAAGTCGCATCGCGTGGTGCAACGCCGACGTGGCTCGCCGTGGACAAGGATACGTTCTCGGGCCGTATGCTCGAGCGTCCGCAGCGCGCAAGCATCTCGATCCAGGCGCAAGAACAGCTCGTCGTGGAACTGTATTCGAAGTAAAGACGTGAGACTTGAGACGTGGGACGTGAGAGTTTTCTCTCAAGTCTCCCATCTCAAGTCTCACATCTGTAGTACAGGGCTCCCTGATAGCCTTACGAGCGTACCGCGGATCAGGGCCGGGGTACGGCGTCGGTGGCGCGCAGCCATCGTGACATTCTCTCCTTAAGGATCCCAACGATGTCTCAGACGATTGACCTCCGCGGCCTTGTCCGTCCGCAGCTCGTCGAAATGACGAAGCGCGATGACAATGCCAACATCGCGGAGTTCCGGTTGCAGCCGCTCGAGCGCGGCTTCGGCCACACGCTCGGCAACGCCATGCGTCGGATGCTCCTTTCGAGCCTCCGCGGCGCTGCCGTGTGGGGAATCCGTATCGATGGCGTGCTCCATGAGCACCAGACCATCCCGGGCGTTGTTGAAGACGTCCACCAGATCATTGCCAACCTCAAGACGCTGACGCTCGCGCTCGACGATGATGTCGAAGAAGCGATCCTGCGCACCAAGGTCACCGAGTCCGGCGCCGTCACGGCGGGCTTGCTCGAGTTGCCGGCTGGTGTGCGCGTCGTCAACGGCTCGCACCACATCCTCACGCTCCAGGACGATCGCGATCTGTCGATCGAACTCTACGTGAACAAGGGTCGTGGCTACATCGAAGCCGACCAGCACCCCACCGATCGCTCGTTGCCGGTGGACTTGGTTCGCATCGACTCCATCTACTCGCCCGTGAAGCGTTGCAACTTCGCCGTCGCTGAGACGCGCGTCGGACAGCGCACGGACTACGATCGTCTGTCGATGACGGTCGAGACCAACGGCACCATCTCGCCGGAGCAGGCAGTGAGCTATGCCGCCGCGCTGGCGCAGACGCACTTCCAGTACTTCGCATCGTTTGGCACGCACTTGGCCGCCGCAGTCGCGGTGCCGGGCGCAGAAGGCTCGAGCGATGCCGCGCGCCTTGCGGAGCTTCTCCGCACGCCGATCGACGATCTGTCGCTCTCGGTGCGCTCGGTGAACTCGCTCAAGAACTCGAGCATCCGTTCGCTTGGCGATCTCGTGCGTCAGACGGAAGCGCAGATCCTGCAGGTCAAGAATTTCGGCAAGAAGTCCCTCCAGGAGATCGCCGACCTCCTCGAGAAGGAAGGACTCAATTTCGGGATGCGGTTTGAGGAGTCGACGGACGGTGTGCGCGTGGCCGATTTTGGCACGCCGCCGAGCCGCGCTGCCGCTGCTGCGCCCGACGACGACGACGAGGAGTAGGACCGATGCGCCACCGTAAAGCTGGGCGGAGTCTCCGCCGTACCTCTGAGCAGCGCCTCGCGCTGCTCCGCAATCTTGCGACCTCGCTCATTGAGCAGGGCGCGATTGAGACCACTGAAGCCAAGGCGAAGGAGCTTCGGCCCTTCGTTGAGAAGTTGATCACCAAGGCCCGCACGGGAACTCTCCACGCGCGTCGCCTCGCCGGCAAGCACATCCATAAGCGCGAAGCGTCCGACAAGCTGTTCCAGGAAGTCGGTCCGAAGTTCGCGAAGCGGGCTGGTGGCTACACGCGCATCCTCAAGACCGGCTTCCGCAAGGGCGACGGTGCTGAGATGGCGCGTATTGAACTCGTGGAGAACTAACACGTGCCCATTCAGCGCAATATCTGCTACGTCTGCTCCAAGGGCGTCGCTCACGGAAACAACGTTTCGCACGCCAACAACAAGACGCGTCGTACCTGGAAACCGAACCTTCAGGTCGCCCGCATTGTGGAAGACGGCAAGACGATCAAGATCAAGGTTTGCACGCGTTGCCTGAATGCTGGCAAGATTCAGCGCGCGCCGCGTAAAGCAGTCGCCGCGCTCTAAGATTGTTGCTCCGGCGCGCGAGGAGCGAAGAGCGAGGGGAAGAAGCGAGAAGTGAATGATGAGGGGGAGGGATGAAGTCGGAGGGGGAGAAAGTCCCGCTCTCAATCTTCTCCCTCCCCCTTTTCTACTTCCTCCTTGAGGCCTCGTCTTCT
>JAYUWY010000363.1:0-3121 GCA_043753285.1 Gemmatimonas sp.
CGCTGAGCTGAGCTCGGCGCGCCCTCTCTCACGTCTCAAGTCCATAAACTAGATTTCGTTGATGGCACTCCCCCGCCTGTTTCTTCATCCAAACGTCGACCTAAGCCAAGGCGGCTTCACCGTCCATTGGTCCACGGTGATTGGGCTCGCGGCACTACAGGCGCTGTGGCTGCTGCGCGCACGCGCGCACAGCGAGCGCCCCACACTGTTGCAGACGGTGTGCTTCCCGCTCGGGCTCGTAGTGATGTTCCTGTCGCTCAACGGGCCGCTGCACGACATCGCAGACTTCTATTTGTTCACCGGTCACATGGTGCAGCACTTGGTGCTCACCATCGTCGTGCCGCCTCTCCTGCTGCTCGGCACACCAGGGTGGATGTTACGCCCTGCGCTGCAGTATCCAGCAGTGGCGGCCGTAGCGCGCTTTGTGTCGCAGCCGCGCGCGGCGTTTACGATTTTCAATCTGGTGCTCGCGTCGTGGCATCTGCCGCCGCTGTATAACGCGGCGATGTACTACCACAGCGTGCACATCGTCCAGCACTTGATGTTCCTCGTTGCGGCCGTGCTGATGTGGTGGCCGCTCTTGAGCCCGTTGCCAGAACTTCCGCGGCTCAGCTATCCCGGACAGATGTTGTACAGTTTCGTGATGACGCTACCGATGACGATAATCTCGGTGTTCATCGTGTATGCGGACCACGTGCTGTACCCGGCCTACGCGAGTTCGCCGCGCCTTTGGGGGCTCTCTCCGCTCGAGGATCAGCGGTTGGGTGGCCTCATTATGTGGATCCCCGGCGGACTGTTTTTCTACCTGCTGGCCTCGGTGGTGTTCTTCCGCTGGGTGACGGCGCAACGTGACGACCAAGCAGGGGCACAAGTAAGCAGGTAATTCGGATCTGCGCTGAGGGGTTGAGGTCGCGCCCGCTTGTGCTATCGTACGAGTCTATGCGCAGCCGCCCCGGCGTTTTGCTCGCTCTCATTTCGTCGCTTTATGCGGCGCAATTGGACGCGCAAACCACTTTGCCCGCGCCGACGATTGCGCGGCCCACGGTGGTGACGTCAGCACGGCGACCAGCGCCGAGTCGGAGTGCGCTCACCGCATCGTCGCCGCGTGGCGAGATGGCGTTGCGCCGCGACCTCGAGCGGTTGGTGAGCACAAGCACCAATCGTGGTGATTGGGGCGTGGTGGTGGTGTCGCTCGCGCGGCGTGACACGCTGTTCGCACGCGGTGCAGATGAAATGCTGCTGCCGGCGTCGACGATGAAGCTGTACACGGCCGCAGCCGCGTTCGAGCGCTTTGGTCCCGCGCACCAGTTTCGCACAGAAATTTTGCGCGACGGCGACGTCGGCACAGATGGCACGCTCGCCGGCAACTTGTATCTCAAGGGCGCGGGCGATCCGTCGCTTGGCCCGCGCTACCGCAGTTGGAATGGCGGCATCGCGCCGATGGAAGCAATCGCCGACCTCGTGTACGCCAGCGGCGTGCGGCGCGTGTCAGGCGACATCGTTGGCGATGCGTCGGCGTTTGAGAGTCGTCGTGTGCCCGAGGGATGGCGCACGCGCTACTTGCAGGCCGGCTATGCGGCGCGCGTGTCGGCGCTCTCGGTGAACGAGAACATTGCGAACATCGTGGTGCGTTCCACGGGGCGCGGCGCGACGGTGAGTTTTGATGAACCGCTCATTGGCATTCCCATTCATCCCACCGTCGAAGTGCGCCAAGGCAGTCGCGGCGCGCGCATCAGCGTGTGGCAGGACACCACAGCCGATCGATTCCGCGTGACGGGGTGGATTGGCTCGCTGAGTCCTGAACGCACGTATCGCGTTGTGGTGGAGCAGCCGGAGCAGTTTGCGGCAGCGGCGTTTCGTGCGGCGCTTGAGAAGCGCGGGATTGTCGTCGCGGGTAGCACGCGCGCCGCCACCGCGCCTTCATCGGCAGCACGTCTCACGGCGTGGGCTTCGCCACCAGTTGCGCAGCTCGTGGTCACAATGAACGGCGAGAGCAACAATCACTTCGCCGAGTTGTTGTTTCGCAACACGGCGCGCTCGGTGAGTGGTGTGGGCTCTGCGGAAGCCGCCAACGAAGCTCTGCGCGCATTCTTGAGCGAGCGCGTGGGCGTGCGTCGCGATGCGGTGTATGCCGCGGATGGTAGCGGGCTCTCAACGCTCGATCGTGTCACCGCACGCTCGATGGTGCAGTTGCTCGCGTACTCAGCGGCGGCGCCGTGGGGACAGGTGTTCCAAGCAACGCTTCCCGTGGCCGGCCGCACCGAGACGCTCCGCACGCGCATGCGCCGTACGCCCGCCGCGGACAATCTGCGCGGCAAGACCGGCACGACGAATGACGTGAGTTCGCTCGCTGGCTACGTGACGACCCGAGACGGCGAGCAGCTAGCGTTTGCGTTCATCTACAATGGACGCGATCTGTGGCGTGCACGTGCCGCGATTGACGCGATGGCCGTGACATTGGCCGGATTCTCGCGCTAACGACGCGCTAGCTCACCATCGGCGAGTCAGGCGACCGTGGATCCGTCGCCGCCGCCGCATCCAACAAGCGTACCGCCGTGTCCACGTCGCCCTGGCGTACAACCAACCGCACCGGGTGCAGCACGTTAAGGAACGGCAGCATTCCCGCGGCGTTGTCCTTCAACAGCATACACGCGATGCCGTTGGAGTCGAGCAAGGACTGCGCAAACTCAGCTTCGATGTTGTTCTGGTACGTCCGGACCACGAACGCGTTCTCTGACATCGTGCCCTCCGGGCGAATGGCGTGAGCGGGAATCGTAGCATCGGTACTGCGGTGCGGCTAGACCGTGCTGCTATAGCAATCTACTCCCGACGTGAACGGTTAGTTCCGTGGAACCGCCTTCACCACAGAGGACACAGAGGGCACAGAGTCCTGCAAATGCTTAGGGGGCTCGCACCGAACAATCAGTGCGAGCCCCCTAAGTACCTGCTGTCGCTGTTCTCTGTGACCTCTGTGCTCTCTGTGGTGAAAAGCAGTTATGCAGTTACCGCGAACGCCCCGTCGACACGCCACCCTTCTGCGAGTCAGCTGTGACGGTGAACGGCCCGTTACCCTGCACAATCCACTTCACGCGCACGATGCCCTGACCAGGAATGTTCGCCA
>JAYUWY010000364.1:0-3111 GCA_043753285.1 Gemmatimonas sp.
GTAGCACACCGGTGACGGTTGACGCCATCGGACGCACGGAGAACGTGTCCCAAATAAACGTCGTCACCGTCCGCTCAAGGGCATCCGGCGGATACGACGTTAGCGCCGATAGGTACGGCGACGTGGACGTCACCGTGATTGACGCATCGGTTGTAGCGATCCCGGGGCCGCTGAAGCGGATGGTCGCCGTTCCGCTTTGCACGCCGCGCAGTCGCACGGTGCCGCCGTTGTAGTCGCGCCCAATCTCCAAACGCGGCGTGACCACTTGTACGATGGACGAATCAAGGCTCTGCACATTCACCGTGCGCGGGCCCGTCAGCACCTGCTCGTACGTGAGCTCCACATACGCATCGAGGAGTTGATTCTCTCCGAGGAAGCCCGTGTCAAAATTGTAGTACACCGATGGCGTGGTGGTGCCCACCTGTAGCGTGTCGGGCACATGCCCCGGCGCCGAGATGATGATGTTCGCCGTGCCGGCCGACATCATGCGCACGTTGAACGCCGCCGACGTCTCGTTCGCGGGGAAGTACAGCGCGCTCCGATCCACTTCGGCGACCGACGGGTTGTCCGATCCAACACTGATGCTGAGCGGAGTGGCTCGACGGAATGTCGAGCCCGGATTCAGTACGCTCGTGAGATCGACGGTGACGTACGTCTCGCCGAGCTCCGGCAACGTGGTATTGGCCGTCATGCGCAGCACGGGCACATCACCGCGAATAAGGAATGAGTCCACCGCAACCGCGTCCATCCAATAGCGTACCCATGTCGAGTCCGCCGAGAGTACGCGCGCCTCGGTGTTCACCGAGTAGTTCTCGTTGGGACGAATCGTCGCGATGCTGTCTACGGCAACCGCCGACGGATTGCGACTCTCGAGATGCACGACCTGCGGCTTCAGCGACCGCACTTGGGCGTAGAACTGCAGCGTGGTCGTCTGACCGACGCCGATGCCGAGGGTGGGCGTGTTGAAGGAATCCGTGTAGCCATACAGAGATTGTGGCCACACGCCGAAGCTGAGGGCGTCGCCCACGAAGCCGTCGGCCTCGACGGTGATGCTGACGCTGGTGCCTTCTCCGCCGTCATTGATGAGTAGCACGGCGACCTCACCGTACACCTGACCTGCGGGGACGAATACCGCTGCCGTGTCTGCTGGGGCAGCGAGCAGTGAGCCAATCATCGGTGCAGACGCCACGAGCCCCGCACGTACATCGCCGACGCTGAAACAGTTGCCGGCAATGCAGCTCGGCTGCGGCGCGCCAGTGCCGGCGCTCGGTGCCACCGTGGCCACGGACGGGTTGAGACTGCGCACGACCACCATCAAGCCGCCAGCCGGCGCCGGCTCCGAGAGACGGAAAATCGTGCGAACGGTATCGCCTTCGAGGAACGTGGCCTGCTGAGTCTCTAGCAGCTGCACGAACGACGAGTCCACGGTGACGAACACCGAGTCGTTGCCCACCGCCGAGGTCATGATTGCCCAAGCGCTACCGAGCGTGAGTCCGTTGATGGGCACATCAATGCGCGTGATGCCAATGCCGATTTGTACAGTCGGCGTCGGCCACGAGATGATGCCCGCACCGGCCGCATTCACCGACAGCGAGACTTCGATTGGCGTCGGTGACGGATTCGTGAGGAAGATCGGAATCATCTTCTGACCGCCCACTCGTGCGAGTGTGTAGTCGAAGCCTGCGAACAGCGAGACTGAACCGCCCGCGACGATGCTTGCGCTCACGAACTGCTCGAGCGCGCCAACGCTCGTGCGCATCTGCTGCGCGCCGGTGGCGCCCAGCGTCCAGAGCACGGCAGTACGTCCGTCCGCGTCGGTGTTGCCCGTCGCCGAGGAGAGCGTGCCGTCACCCTGGGTGACGGTGAACTGCACAGCCTGACCAACAACGGGGAATCCAAACGTGTCAGTGACGCGCACCCTCACCGAGTCAGCGAGCGCGGTTGATGGCGGCGCAGACTGTCCACCACCTGAGACCACCGTGATGGTCGTGGCCGGCGCGTTGGCCACGTTAAACGTGTTGGACTGCGTTGGTGCGAGTGCGCCTGTGCCCACGAGCAGGCGATAGTTCGTGCCGCCCCTGTTGACGGTGATGCCAGAGAATGTCGCGACGCCAGCCACCGCACCCACCGTGGTCGTGCCCACCAACCCAGCGCCTGCTGTGCCACCGGTGAGGCCGAGCGTGACAGATCCAGCGTAACTCGTCATGACTTGATTCGCGCCGTTCCGCACTTCGACTTGAATGTTCGACAGCGATGCGCCGGCCGTGATGTTCGTCGGCTGCGTCACGTATGTCATCGACGTCGGCAGGGCGGAGACCTGCGTGCCCGTGAAGACAGCATTGAACGGACCCGTGACACCAACCGTGACGCTCGCCGCACCAAGCGGCGTGCCAGCAGTCCACGTGACTTCAGCGAAACCGTCCACATCAGTGTTGACGGTCGTGAGGTTCAAACTGCCGCTGCCGGTGGTGACCACGAAGCCCACGGGCCAATTGGCGACAGGCAGGTTGTCGCTCGCGAGGACGCGCACGCGCAACGGCTGCGCGAATGCTTGACCCTGTACTGCGGTCTGCGCATCGCCGCTGATCTTCGTGAGCGATGCCGGACGTGGCAGCACGCGAACGAACGCAGAGTCCTTGAGTCCCGTGAGCGACTGCGCGACAAGCCAAGTCGTACCACGCGTGCCAACGAGATTCACTTCGCCGCTGCCCAAGTTGGGCACGGCGACAATGGCGGGATTGCGTGAGATGAAGCCGACAATGGCGTTGGCGACGACGTTTTCTTGCGCGTCGTAACCCGTGGCGGTGAAGCTGGTGGGCGTGCCAGAGAGCGCGATGAGAGTGTCTGGCGAAATCTCGAGACGCGCGAAGATGCCACCAGGGACGGTGGGCAGAATCGGAATCTCGACGGGCGGGTCCTGCGAGTTCGTGCGAGCCTGCGCCACCACGCTGACCGGGCCGCCGGAGAAAACGGTGTCGCCGGCGGCGTTGATGTACTTGATGAACGCCGTGAGCACTTCGCCTTCGCTCGTCGCGGCATTACCCAAGCGTACTTCAATGGACAGTGACATCTCTGTTGATGCCGCGGGGAAGTCCACGAGCCGCACAGCCG
>JAYUWY010000365.1:0-3101 GCA_043753285.1 Gemmatimonas sp.
GTTGCAGAGCGAGCGGGCGTGATTAACCTCGGACTTGAAGGGACGATTATTGCAGGATGTTTGGGTGGCGCTGCGGCGGCGGTGTTTGGCGGGCCGCAACTTGGCTACGCCGGGGCGATGCTCGCGGGTGTTTTGATCGCGGCCGTGTTTGCGTTCTTCGTAGTGCGCGTCGGTACCGATCAGATCATTACTGGTACTGCGCTCACGGTGTTAGGACTTGGTGTAACCGGCACGGTCTTTCATTTATTGCCACGCGTGGTGGGTGTGGGTGTGGTGTTGCCGACCACGGGGCCGCTCCCCATTCCGCTGCTGGCGGACATTCCGGTGATCGGCCGCGCCTTGTTCGCGCAGGCTGCGCCAACGTATGCGCTGTATGTGCTCGTGCCCGCGTTGGCGTGGTGGCTGATGCGCACGCACGCTGGGCTCGCATTGCGTGCGGTGGGAGAATCGCCGGCGGCCGCCGAAGCTGCGGGGCTCGCACCGCAACGTATTCGCGCGATGGCGATTTGTTTTAGCGGTGCGATGGGGGGGTTGTGCGGCGGCACCTTGGTGCTCGCGCAGGTGGGCGCGTTCAACGAAGGGATGAGCGCAGGACGCGGATTCATCGCGATCGCGATTGTCGTGCTGGGACGATGGACTGTGTGGGGCACTGCCGCTGCGGCCACGGTGTTTGGTGGCGCGTTCGCGTTGCAGTATTTGGCGCAGACACTCGAGCTCGCGTTGCCGTATCAGTTGTTTCTTGCAATGCCGTATGTGCTCACGCTGGTGCTACTCGCAGCGATGCGCGGGCGAGGCGTCGCGCCAGCGAACCTCGGCCGCTAAGCCGCGTTAAGGTGTCTCGCGGGGCGGCGGCAAGTAGGGCCCGCCCAAATCCCAGTGCCAGGCTTCGCGTTGAAGACCTGTGCGCGGATCTTTGAGCGGATGGTACTGCAAGCGCTCAGCGGGAATTCCGACGCGCACGCCCCACGCTAGCAAACGAGTGCGATCGGTGGAGACGAGATGCACCATCGCGCGGCCCAACCAGATGTGGCGATGGAGCCAGAGCCCGCCGTCCATTGCGTAGATCATTCCATCACGGCGCTTCTCGAACTCATTCCACTCAAGCAGCAGCGCGGTAGAATCGCGCGGTGGTGGAATGGGCGGCACCCGAAACGTGGGTTTGCCGCTTAGCGACAGCTGACGACGCCTTCAGGATCGCCCGGATATGGCGGCGTCACGTTGCCGGAGAACACCGTGCACGTGAGAGGAAACGATTGTGGGTGCGTCACCTTCGCTGACCAACCGCTGACGGACGCGTTGATGATCGTTAGCACGACACCCGGAGACGAGGAGTGTTTGAGTAGCGATTCGTCGGACGTGTAGGCCGACTTCTCCTGGTAGTACGCTTCCTGTGCGCTGGCCAGGTTGCGGAGGTCCGCACGCAGCGATGCTGCGTTCGCCTTGCCCTTGGTGTTTTGATACTTAGGCACCGCGATAGACGCGACGATACCGATGATCACAACAACGATCAGCAGTTCAATTAGCGTAAAGCCGCGCTTGTTTGGGATGCCAAAACTCAAGGGGGGAACTCGCGATGAGGACGGGTGAACCTAGTTCAGTTAGTGACGCGTCGCACAGTAGAAGGTGACGCCGCGTGAACAA
Organism: Gemmatimonas sp.; assembly: GCA_043753285.1. Taxonomy (GTDB): domain Bacteria; phylum Gemmatimonadota; class Gemmatimonadetes; order Gemmatimonadales; family Gemmatimonadaceae; genus Pseudogemmatithrix. The sequence continues at coordinate 1,642 of JAYUWY010000365.1, forward strand.
AGAGCAAGTGCGAATCATAGATGTGCAAGGGCGAGGCCGCGCGCGCGGCCGTGGCGTATCTCTATGTCCAGCAACGACTTTGCTTCAGTTTCTGGCATTGAGAGCACGACAAGATTGCCGGATTCGCACACAACTGACGCACTATGCAACGCCGTCGCGATGTTAGGCACCGCGGGCCGGTCACGCCTTCGCGGTCAGCCAATTCTCACCGATTCCGATGTCTACGACGAGTGGTACATGCAGTGCGACAGCGCCTGTCATCTCCCGATTCACGAGCTCGCGCAACGCGCTTTCTTCGTGCGTCGGAAACTCGAACACAAGTTCGTCATGCACCTGCAGTAGCATCCTCGCTGCGAGTGACGAGTGCTCAAGCGCCGCCTGAATTCGAATCATCGCAATCTTGATCAGGTCCGCTGCTGAACCCTGAATTGGCGAGTTCTGCGCGAGTCGTTCACCAAAGGCGCGTGTGTTGAAGTTGCGATCGGAAATTTCGGGGATGTAGCGGCGCCGTTTGAAGATGGTCTCTACGTAGCCGCGCACGCGTGCCTCAGCGACGGAGCCGTCGAGCCAGCGCCGCACACCGGCAAAGCGCTCGAAGTAGGTCTCGATGAACGCCTTCGCTTCGGCGTGCTCGATCTTGAGTTGCCGCGAGAGTGCGTGAGCGCCTTGACCATAAATCGTGGCGAAGTTGATGGTCTTTGCGCGCGCGCGCATTTCGCTCGACACCGTCTCGAGCGGGACGCCAAAAATCACACTCGCCGTTTGCCGGTGGATGTCGCCGCCAGCGCGAAACGCCGCGACGAATGCGGGATCACCCGAGAGATGTGCGAGCAATCGCAGCTCAATCTGCGAGTAGTCCGCGGCCATCAATTGCCAACCCGCTCGCGGAATAAAGCCGCGGCGAATGTCTTTGCCGAGCTCGCGGCGGATGGGAATGTTCTGAAGATTCGGATCGCTCGAGGAGAGTCGGCCCGTGCTCGCCACCGTTTGGTTGAACGATGTGTGCAAGCGCCCTGTGTGCGGATTCACGAGTACGGGCAGCGTATCGAGATACGTGTTCTCGAGCTTCGCGAGTTCTCGAAACTCCATGAGAAGTGTCGGGAGCACGTGGCCTTCTTCAGCCAACTCGGTCAACACACTCGCGTCGGTGCTCGGTCCGGTCGCCGTCTTCTTCTTGATGGGCAAGCCGAGCTTTTCGAAGAGAATTGTGCGCAACTGCTGATTGCTCGCAACGTTGAACGTCTCGCCCGCTTCGCTGTGAATCTGTTTTTCAAGTTCAAGGCGCGCCGCTTCGAATCGCGTCTTGAGTGACCGAAACCACGGCACGTCTATCGTGATTCCCGTCCACTCCATTTCGGCGAGCACGCTCACCAGCGGCAGTTCGAGATCTTCGAGCAGTGCGGTAGCACCGAGCTCTGCAAGACGCGGCGCCAGCAGCGCGTGCAGGCGTAGGGCAACGT
>JAYUWY010000366.1:0-6112 GCA_043753285.1 Gemmatimonas sp.
CGAGGACGCGGGCGGCGCGGCGACTTTCGCGAGTGTGCGAGCGGAGCCGCCACCAGCGCCGCTGACTTCGACGAGCGGGTTGTTCTGGCGGCAGCTGCCCGCGGGCAAGTACGTGCAGCGCTGGCAGCGCTTTCACGAGTGGCGGTTTTATGTGGACACCGGCCAGGGTGTTCAGCTCGAGGCCCCTGCGAGTCTCTGTCAGCCGCCGATAAACTACATATTGTGCTCGGCGATTTCTGTGAATGTCGGCGGGGGGAGCACCATGACCAGCTGCAATTCGATGCCGTACGGATGCTTCGAGGAGTAGTACGCGTGCATTAGTGCAGGAAATCGCAATCAATCTCAACCATCTCGGCTGTCCACACGATGCGACGCACTTCGCACATCTTTCTCGCGCTCCTACTCGCCGTGACTGCCGCCTCCGCTCCGGCGCAGTCAATGCGTATTACCCCAATCGCCGGCATCACGCGCCCGCTCGCCGGCGAAATGACGATGTGGCTGCCGATTCCCATCATGGTCGGCTTCGATTCGGTCGCGTACAAGCATCGCTTTGACCCTGGCACCACCGTCGGCGCACTCGTGGAGTTTGACCGCGCCAGTTGGCTCGATTTCGCCGCACAGTTCACCGTGAATGTTGCGAAGCGCCGCGTCATCGGCGAAGACGGCCAAGATCGTACCTGCGATTGCACGGAGAGCGTCATCTACGGCGTGAGTGCGCTCGCCACGGCATCGAATCGCGCGGGCGATCGCACGCGCATCTACGCGGGACTCGGCCCCGAAGCGTTGTACTTCAGTGGCAACGCCGTCTCCAACTCGGACGGCTTCCCGGCGCCCCAGAAGCTCGAAGTCAGCCCGCGGCTGGTCATTGGTGCACTGGGTGTCGTAGGCGCGGAATACGAGATGAACTCGCGGTTGTCCCTGCGCTTGCACGGGGCCTACCGCTTCTACGCGCCACAGTACGAGCCCGAGGACCCGTCGATGGCCTCGATGGTCTCCTACTCCACGGAGGCGCACCACGACCTGCTCGTCACCCTCGGATTTTCCCTGCGCCGCGCGCCCTCTTCGGCCCCGTGACCCGACTAGATTGTAGGGACTAACTCGCCTCACGGAGTTCTCGGATGCACCCCCGTACCAAGTTCCTTCTCGGTGGCGTCGTTGTCCTCGGCGCAGCTGGTGTCCTGATGGCCGGTGCAATCAAAGACACTGGCATCTACTTCCTGATGCCCTCAGAACTCGAAGCCCGCGTCGCGGACGATTCGACAATGGTCGGCACGGGCGTGAAGGTAGGCGCGAAGGTCGTCCCGGGCTCGGTGCAACGCGACTCCTCCGGCCGCATGGTGTCGTTCCAGATGACCGACGGCAAGGCGACGTATCCTGTGGTGTACCGCGGCATTATTCCTGACACGTTCTCTGACTCGGTCGAAGTAGTTGTCGAAGGCCGCCTCGACGCGAACGGCACGTTCCAGGCCACGACGCTCCTCGCCAAGTGCGCCTCGCGCTACGAAGCCACCCCCGAGAGCTACGACGCGATGCGTGAAGCGATGAAGAGCGGCGCCCCAATGCCGGCATCGCACGACAGCACCGCGAAGAAGTACTAAGCCGTGGTACTCGTCGGTGAGTTGTCGCTCTGGATTGCGCTGCTAATGGGCGTGTGGGCCGTCACGTTGTCGTTCGCGGGCGGCTATCTCAAGCGGGAAGATTTAATCATCAGCGGTGAACGCGGCCTCTACGCGACGACTGGTTTCGTCGTGTTGGCTTCGCTCGGACTTTGGACCGCACTGCTCGGCAGCGACTTCTCGCTCCGCTACGTCGCGTCGTTTTCCAGCGCGAATCTCCCCATCGTCTACAAGTTCTCGGCGTTCTGGGGCGGACAAGCGGGCTCGATGCTTTTCTGGTGTCTCGTGCTCGCCGGTTACGGCGCGGCAGCGACGTACACCAATCGCACCAAGAATCGCGCTCTCATGCCGTGGGTCACGGGCACGAATGCGCTGGTGCTGTTGTTCTTTGTTGCTGCTACCGCGCTCGCGTCGAATCCGTTTGAACGTCTCGACTGGATTCCACCCGATGGTCGTGGCTTGAATCCGCAGCTGCAGAATCCGGCGATGGCGATCCATCCGCCGCTGTTGTATTTGGGCTACGTCGCGACCTCGATTCCGTTTGCATTCGCGACGGCTGCGCTGATTTCGCGCCGCTTGGACGCTGAGTGGTTGGGCGCAGTGCGTAAGTGGGCACTCATCAGTTGGGTGTTCCTCACGCTCGGCATTTTGCTCGGCATGTGGTGGGCGTACGTCGAACTCGGATGGGGCGGCTACTGGATGTGGGATCCGGTAGAGAACGCGTCGTTGCTGCCATGGCTCACGGGCACCGCGTTCTTGCACTCCATCATGATTCAAGAGAAGCGCGGCATGCTGCGCAAATGGAACGTCACGCTCGTTGTGGCCACGTTCCTGCTCAGCATCCTCGGCACATTCATCACGCGCTCTGGCATCATCCAGTCGGTGCACTCGTTTGCGCAGAGCAACGTGGGCCATTGGTTCGCGTGGTTCCTTGTGCTCGCGCTTGTGTCCACCGTGTGGCTCGTGTCTGTGCGACTGAAGGATTTGGAATCGAAGGCCGAACTCGAGGCAATGATCTCGCGCGAGGCGGCGTTCTTGTACAACAACCTCGTGTTGGTGGGCATCGCGTTCTCCGTATTGTGGGGCACGCTGTTTCCCATCCTCAGCGAAGCGGTGCGCGGCTCGAAGATCACGGTGGGTGAGAGCTTCTTCAATACGGTGAACGTGCCGCTGGGCTTGCTGTTGCTCGCGCTCACTGGCATTGGACCGCTCATCGCGTGGCGTCGTGCCTCGGTGCACAACATTCAGCGACAGTTTGCGGGGCCGGCGTTCTTCGGCGCGCTCGTCGCTGCGATTCTCTGGACACTTGGTGCGCGCGAACTCTACCCCGTCATGGCGTGGGGACTCGGTGCGTTCGTCGCGGGCACCATCATCCAAGAGTTCTACAAGGGCATCGGCGCGCGCATGAAGATGCACGGCGAGAACATCGTCATCGCGTTTGTGCACTTGATTGCGCGCAATCGCCGCCGTTACGGCGGCTACATCGTGCACGCTGGCATTGTGATTCTGTTCTCGGCGTTCGCGGGCATGGCGTTCAAACAGGAGCACGACGTCACGCTGGCCGCAGGCGAGTCGTTCACGACGAAGGATCCATTTGGCAAAGAGTGGACGTTCACCAGCGACGGGATCTCGGCGTTCAAGGCGCTGAATCGCGACGTTGTTGCCATCTCGCTGCTGCCAGTGATGGAAGGCAAAGCGTTCCCCGCGCTCACGAGCGAGAAGCGTCAGCACTTTGATTCGCGCGGCAATCCGACGTTCCAGCCGTCCACGGAAGTTGGCATCATGCAGATGGGTCGGCAGGACGTGTATCTCGTGCTCGCCGGAACCATTGGTGACCGCGCAGAAGTGCGCATCAATTTCAATCCGCTTGTGATGTGGGTGTGGAACGGCGGACTCTTGATGGCGCTCGGCGGACTCATCGTCATGTGGCCGCAGAGCGAGCGCACGCGGCAGGGTGGCTACGTGACGGAGTTGGCACCGCATCATCGCGAAGAGGCGAGCGTCTGATGGTGTCGCGTCGCGAGTTCTTCGTTGGTGCAGCCGGTGTGGCGGCGGCGCTTGGCGCACGCACCCTCGGTGGACAGCAGACCACGTTCACGCCGATGAATCAGAGCGCATATCAGCCGGTGATGCGCGCTCCCAAGCCCGACGCCACGTCATCAATGAGCGTGGACGAGCGCGATCAGCTCGAGCGTCAGCTCAAGTGTCAGTGCACGTGTGTGCTCGACGTGTTCACCTGCCGCACGACCGACTTCACGTGCAGTGTGTCGCCCGCGATGCATCGCGATGTGCTGCGACTAGTGAGCGGCGGCTACAACGCGCAAGAAATCAAAGACGCATTCATCGCCACGTACGGCGAGGTCGTGCTCACCGCACCAGTGAAACAAGGGTTTAACTGGGCGGGCTACTTTGCACCGGCGATTGTGATGGCAACGGGCGGTATCGTGCTCACCATGATGCTCAGGCGTTGGTCCAAGCGTGCTGCACCGGCGCCGGTAGTCGTGACCACCGATGGACGTCCCGCCGGCACCACCGACGCCGAGATGGAACGACTGCAGCGCGCGTTGCGCGAGGAAGACTAGTAATGCTCGCGTTGTTGCTTGGTGCGGCGCTGGCTGTCGCCGCGCTCTCGTATGTGCTGTATCCGCTCATCAAGGGCAGCACCGCCGCGCCGGTGACGGTGCTTGGCCCCGAGGCGGGACCTGAGGCTAGTGCGCTCGACGCGCTGCGTGAGATCGAATTTGATCAAGCCACGGGCAAATTGTCGCCTGAAGACTACGCGACGCTCAAAGCTGCGTACACGCCGCGTGCGCTCGACGAGTTGCGGGCGCGCGAAGCCGACAAGCCTGTTGCCACTGAGGACCCGGCAGAAGCATTGATTGCGCGTGCCAAGCAGCGCGGCGCCGTGTGCATCAACTGCGGAGCGCGCCCAGAAGAGAGCGACGCGCTGTTTTGCACGGAGTGCGGCGCGGCGCTCTCTGCGTAGTTACGCAGCGCTCGCGTCAATCTCTTCCAGGGTAAGCACTGGAAGATTAGCGGCAGTCGCTGCGTGCTCGATGGTCATACTCACGAGATTCCCCTCGGCGTCAAGATCGAGGTAGACGTTCTGGGAGATCTCGCGTGTCTCGGCAACGGCGGCCGCCGAGAACTCGAGGTGCGCTGTATCGGTGTCCTTGAAGTACTTGACCTTCATAGACGAAACATTCGATCAAAGAGCGCGTTTTGTACGGTCTCCCCATCTGGGAGAAGTACAACGCGGAGATATCGCTGCACTTCCGGAATGTACACCCAACGTCGAATCCGGCCATCCCCCTGCAGTGCTCATCGACGGGAAACGTGATGGCCCGAAACATCGCGAGCTGCATCGGTTCATTACCGACGTGCAGCTGGATTCTGTGTGAGCCAATCCAATGCCAATGAGCTAAGTGTCTTCACGCCCACCGGAAGCGCTGCTTCATCCGCGAAGAAGTACGGCGAGTGATTGCGTGGCACCGTCGCCGGATCGCGATCGCGCGGTGTGACGCCGAGCATGAGGTACAACCCGGGTACGCGCTCCTGGAAGAACGAGAAATCTTCCGCGGGCATAATCAGCGGCGAAATCCCCACATTCTCCGCGCCCGCCACACGACGCAGCGTCGGCAACATCGCGTTGGTGAGCGCCGTGTCATTCACGGTCACTGTGTAGCCAGAATCAATCTTAAGCACCACGCGCGCACCCGACGCCTCAGCGATGTTCTGCGCCGTGCGCTCCATGCGCATGAAGATGTCGGCGCGCTGCGCCACATCAAACGTGCGCACGGTGCCCACCATGTACGCGCTGTCGGGAATGATGTTGTTGCGAATGCCGCCTACGAACTGCCCGACCGTGAGAATCGCGGGGTTCGCGCTGATATCCACTTGGCGCGAGATAATCGTTTGGAACGCCATGATGATCTGCGAGCCGACGACGATGGGATCCACGCCGCCCCACGGATTCGCACCGTGCGTTTGCTTGCCATGCACTGTGAGGCGATACGCGTTCGCCGCAGCCATCATCGGACCCACGCGGTACTGCACCGTGCCCGCTGCGTTGGGCCACACATGCAATCCAAAAATCGCTTCGATGCGAGGATTCTCCATCACGCCCTCGGCAATCATCTTTTGCGCGCCGCCGCTGCCGTCGGGCAGACCTTCCTCTGCCGGCTGAAAGATGAACACGACCGTACCGGGAATCTGCGTCTTCATTCCCGCGAGCAATTCGGCGGCACCCATCAGAATCGCAACGTGATTGTCGTGACCGCACGCATGCATTACGCCAACTGTTTGCCCGTTGTACTGCGCGGTCGCGCGCGAGCGAAACGGCAAGTCGACTTGCTCCGTGACCGGCAGTCCGTCCATGTCGGCGCGCAAAGCCACGACGCGCCCTGGACGACCACCGCGTAGCACGCCCACCACACCATGGCCACCGACATTGGTGCGCACTTCAAGACCAAGTGCGCGCAGGTGTTCCGCGACCA
>JAYUWY010000367.1:0-6109 GCA_043753285.1 Gemmatimonas sp.
TGCAAGTGTTCTACTTCGCGCTGTCGTGCTACGGATGGTACGCGTGGAAGTTTGGCGGCGACGCACATGCTGGCGTGCAGATTGCGCGCACACCGCGACGCACCGCCGTCGTCCTCGTGCTCATCGCCATCGTGGCAACGTTTGTTATCTCATGGAGTTTGTCAGCATTCACGGATTCGTCGATGCAGTGGATTGACGCATCCACCACGGCCGTGAGCTTGGTGGCACAGTGGATGCTCACGCGCAAACTGCGCGAGAACTGGGGCGTGTGGGCCGTGGTGAACGTCGTGTACCTCTGGATGTACGCATCGCAGCAGATGTGGGCGACGACCGTGCTGTACATCGCGTTCTTGGCGCTCGCGATTCACGGGTGGCGCAGTTGGGGTGCGCTGTTGCGCTCACGCGAGCAGGCAGCTGCATGACGTTCGATGTCGTGTTGATCGGTCCCGAGTGCACGGGCAAGACGACGTTGGCCGCGTCGTTGGCCGCGCATTTTGACGTGCCGTGGGTGCCCGAAGCAGCGCGGCGCTTCGTGGAGACCGTGGACACGTCACTCTCCGAAGCGACCGTCGCGCCTATCGCGCGACTGAGCATGGCGCTCGACGATGCGGCGCGCGCGGAGTATCCATCGGTACTCGTTCACGACACGGATCTCGTGAGCACGGTGGTGTATTCGCAGCACTACTACGGCATGTGCGAACCGTGGATAGAAGCCGAAGCACGCGCGCGACGTGCTGATCTTTACTTGCTCTGCCTTCCCGACTTGCCGTGGGAGCCCGATGGCGTGCGCGACCGTCCGACGCAACGCGCGGAGCTCCTCGCGATGTTCCGCGAGACGCTCCGCGCAATGAACGCCGACGTCGTCGAGGTGGGCGGCCTTGGAGCCGCGCGCCTCGACACTGCGCTTAGCGCTGTGGCCAGCCGGCGACGGCCGCGTCGAGTCGAGTAACGAACGCCGCGATGGTGCGCGCGGCGGGATAATAGAAACCCGCGTTCACCTTCTCTGCATCATCGGTCGGCTCGTGATAGTCGGGATGATCTTCGACGCCGAAGTACACAAACGGAATGCCTGCTGTGTGGAACGCGCCCTGGTCAGACTGCGACGTCCAGTTGTCGCGGCCAGTACCAGTGTCGAATCCCATCTTGAGCGTCACTGGCGCGAGCGGCACGAGCGCTTCGACGATGGGCTTCATCTGCGGCCACGGGTTCGTGCCCACGGCCCACAGTGATCCGTTATCTCCGCGCGCGACCATATCCATGTTCACGTTGGCCGCGATGCTCGTGAGCGGCACCGGAGGCTGCGCCACGAATGCGCGCGCACCGAGCAGGCCCATTTCTTCGGCATCAAAGAACGCGAAGATGATGGTGTGCTGCGGCTTCACGCGCTGAAAGTGCGCGGCCATCTGTAAGAGCGCCGACGTGCCAGACGCATTGTCGTCGGCGCCGTTGTACACGTTGCCGTTGCGCGTGCCGACGTGATCGAAGTGCGCGCTCACCACAATGACGCGATCCGGGAACCGCGTGCCGCGCACCATCGCGAGCACGTTCGTGCCTTTCACGGAGTCCGGCCGATTGCGGCGCGGCATGGAGAACGCGTGCTCGTAGCTGCCGTTGACTTGAGCGAGGCCGAGGCGCTGCATCTCGCTGACGAGATATGCGCGGGCCTTTGCGTTTTCTGGTGTCATCGCGGCACGACCCGCCATCGAGTCGTGGGCGAGGGCGAACAGATCGCGCATGAGGCGCGCGGAGTCGAGCGAAGGGATCGCGTTGACTGCGGAGGCAGAGCTGGATGACGAGGCGGCGCTGGCGCAGGCGGAGAGCGCGGCGACGAGAAGCAGAATGGAGAGGCGCATGGATGGAAACTACTGGACGGAAGACTTTAGACGGAAGGTTTCGGGACACGAGAGAAGGGCGAGGATAGGGAGACGTTAGTGCGAAAAGAACAAGGCGGAGGGAGCTAAGCTCCCCCCGCCTTGACTTTCCGTCTTAAGTCTTCCGTCTCAGAATGCTGTTACCGCTTCAATCATGAACCCATTGAACTTGCCGCCGCGGCGGATGTCGGTGCTGATGAAGCCGTCGTACGTCTGGCTCACATACTCAGCCTTCAGCATCAAGCTCGGGGTGATGAACCAGCCGCCACCGAAGTTCGTGCGAGTCACGGTGATGTCGGTGTTGCCGCCACCCACGTCGCCGGTCACGGTGTTGTAGCGAGCGCCAATGTAGAGCTTCTCGCCAGGCATGAAGCGGTAGAGCACTTCGCCCATCATCTGGTTGATGTCGCGCTCCGGCGGAGCAACGCCAGCCACTTCCTGGCCGCGGCCGGTCACCGTCTCGTACACACCAAAGACTTCGAGGCCGCCAAGCTTCACGAACGGGTTGATCATAATCGCTGTCAGCGCGTCGTTCATCCCGGGGTTAATCATGCCCGAGCTAAACTGCGACGACTCCGATGCCTTGAAGTTCTCAAGCACGTAGTAGTAGCGCGAACCAGCGCGGTCACCTGCATAGAGCGTATTGCTGATGGCGCCTTTCTGCGTGCGATACGAACCCGAGAGGCGCACGCGGAGGTCGTCGCTGAGCTGACGGTCGAAGCCAGCCTTGAGCATCATGGCGGGCTCACGACTATCGGGGCGCGTCACGTTGCCACGCACTTCACCACCGGTCAACGCGATGACACCGAACAGTCCGTCCTTCTGGATGACCGCTTCCGTGCCGATCTCCGTCGTGAAGGCGTCGAGAATCAAGTTGCCGACGAACGGGTTCATCATCGCGTTGCCGTTGTCAGTGCGGCGGAAATGGAAGTCGCCGTAGTTGACTTCGAAGTGACCAATCTTGAGCGACGTGTACTTCATGATGCTGTGGAGCAACGGCACGTCGATTGGCGACGCGTCAATCTGCAGGAAGCCGTCCTTCACCCATGTCTCGTTGTGGTGACGCGACGAGAGGTAGCTGGTGAGCTGCACGCGGATGCCCGGGGCGAGTTGCGCGTGCAAGTACATATTGGCGGTGGCGTTATTGAAGCCGTTGCCAATCTCCATCAAGCGATTGCGATTTGACGTCGACGCTGCACCGGCACTGCCGGGCGACGGCGCGACCGCCGCAACGAACACCGAGTCCGACGTGTTCTCGTGGCTCAGTCCTTGGAACTGCTGCGTGAATGCCGCGCCCCATTGCATAGCGAAGCCGGTGTACGCCGCGCCCGCCACCTTGGGCGTTTCAAACATATTGATGCCGCGCTTGTCGTTCGGGCGCAGATACTGAATCACGGCCTGCTGCTGAAAGCGCGCCTGGGCTGTGTCCACCACCTGGGCGGTCGCGGGAGTGGCGAATGCAATCGCCACAGTCGCGATGAGTGTGTTACGCATTGAAAACATTAGAGAGATCCTCTCCGTGGTATGAATCGGCAGACCGCCGATCAGGGTTGAAGCAAAAGATCGAAGTTGACGGTGACGGTGTCACCGACTTTGAGCGTGCCCATCATGAGGCGCGGCGGTTGCACGCCCCAATCCTTCATCGCCATCGGATAACGACCCGTCACGCGCAGCGCGCCTTCGGCATTCACAAACATCACCGGCACCGTGATGTCCTTCGTCTGGCCGTTGATTGTGAGCGAGCCCTGCAGCGTGCCCGTCGTGCTCGCGACGCGAGAGAGCGTGTAGTCCTTGAGCGTGAACTGAATCGTCGGCTGACGCTCAGCGTTCAGCGCGTTGCGCATGTGATTGTTCATCGTGCGGTTCTCGCAATCGAGCGCGGCCACTGGGAACGTGAGCTGCACCGTGCGTACCGCTTTCGTTCCGGCGAGCACAGCCGCCGGCGCGCCGGCTTCGGCGTCAATCACGGCCTGGATCTGCGGTGCCTTGCAATCCCAACTGCGAACCGTTGACGTGCCTTCGAACCAGAGCTTGCTCTCTGGCTTCAGACGCAGCGCATCAACGATAGGGGTGGCCGCAGCGGCGAGCGTCAGCGCGGCGAGTACAAGGGTCCAGCGAGGCATTGGAGCACGCATTTGATTGACTCCGAAACGGGGACTTCAGTGCGAAGTGCTGTGTTGTCTGCGCTTCGTGACTTGAGTATCCACTTCGGACAACCCCCCGGCAGTAAGGCGCTACCGGAACTTGGGTGGGGGTGCTGATGGCCTCTGGGTAGGGTTTTGCCCTACTGTTCGCAGCTCATCGCGCCAGGATACCGGGGTGGACTCACCCAGCCAGTCAATAGAAGTGTGGTGGCGCCGAGGATGGGCATCCGGCTCACAATGCGAACGGGGACGTGACAGTCGGCCACATCAATATTGAGCCGAATCGTCCCCACCCCGCGATATCGCTTGGGGTCGCGGACATCCATCTCCACGATGCGCGTCCGGAAGATGCCAGCAGGCGTCTCGACCAACTCCTCGCCCATCACGCGAATGGTTGTCGGATTGCGCGCCGCATCAAAGTGTCGCGAGACCTGAAACGTTGTGTCGCGATCCAGTGGAATGGTGCGTAGATAGTAGAGAAACGAGAGTTCGTCGAGCGGTAGTGGCGAACCAAGCGGCTTCCAGTCGGACTCGCGCGGCGTTTCTCGTTCCGCGCCATCGTACCACGCCATCCGCCGACGATCCACCACGACGCGCTCGTTGCTGCGCGAGAGCATATGGCGCTCGGTCTTCTCAAAGCGGGTGATGGCGAACCATTCGGGATCGAGCCACGACACCGTGCGGTCTGTCGCGCGCACAGGGCCGCGCCCCGCGGACATCTCAAACACGAGCTTCCACGTGTTCACGTCGCCATCAGCAACGGGGCCTTCGACTCGCATCTGGCCCTCACCGACATTCCCACCGCGCGCCACGTGCAACCGATACGTCAGCGCTTCCCCGAGCGGGAATGGTGGACGCGCGGCGGCGGTACGTCCCGGTTGCTGCGCGGTGGCAGCGAGCGGTAGCATCAGCATCAGGGCGCAAAGCACGCGAGTCATAGCGGAAGGGTGCACTGTAGACCATACACGCGCCAACGGGGGAAGTCCCGCATCCTTGGTCAGGCGGTTCCCGACACGCGCGCAAAGAACGAGCGGGGCAAGCCATGATGGCTCGCCCCGCTCGTCAACTCTGCCATGCACCGCGCTTACTGCGCGGCGTTGATCATGTCGAAGATTGGCAGGTACATGGCGACCACCATGCCGCCGACGACGACGCCGAGGAAGACGATCATCATCGGTTCCATAAGCGCGAGCAACCCGCCCACCGCCGCGTCCACTTCTTCATCGTAGAAGTCGGCGATTTTGCTGAGCATTTCGTCGAGACCGCCGGTTTGTTCACCGACCGCGATCATCGAGATCACCATCGGCGGAAACACGCCCGATTTGGCGAGCGGTGCTGAAATGGTATCACCACCGGCGATGGATGCACGCGACGCCATGATGGCGTCGGAGATCACGCGGTTACCTGCCGTCTTCGCCGTAATCTCCAATCCATCAAGAATGCTGACGCCCGAGCTGATCAGCGTGCCGAGCGTACGCGTGAAGCGCGACACGGCCGACTTACGAATCACGTCACCGAGTACTGGTGCCTTGAGGAGCAGCGTGTCGATGCGCAATTGGCCGTCGCTCGTCGCGTAGTACTTCTGCAGCGACTTGAAGCCAAAGAACGCGATGAGAAGAATGGCCCACCAGTACGACTGCAAGAACTCCGACATCGCGATGACGATGCGCGTTGGCAGCGGCAGGGAGAGACCGACGGACGCGAACATCCGTTGGAACGTCGGAATAACGAAGAGCAGTAGCACGGTAATGGCGGATCCGGCCACGCCCGAGATGACGGCGGGGTAAATGAGCGCGCCCTTCACCTTTCGCACGAGGGCGTCGTTTTTTTCCATGAACGTCGCCAAGCGCAACAGAATCGTGTCGAGAATACCGCCGGCTTCGCCGGCCGCAACCATGTTCACGTACAGCTCGCTGAACGCCTTCGGGTGCTTGCCCAGCGCATCGGCCACGGTGTGCCCGCTCTCGACGTCGAACACGACGGCGTTGGTCACGTCCTTGAGCGCGGGGTTCTCGCTCTGCTTCGCGAGGATGTCGAGGGCCTGCACGAGCGGCAGGCACAACTGCGAGAACTGCGGTGCGACCTACGCGCCGA
>JAYUWY010000368.1:0-3083 GCA_043753285.1 Gemmatimonas sp.
GTCCTTGCCAGCGTGCGCCATCGACATCGCGCCCACCTTGTGCGTCTGCGGATTGCCCGCGGTCTCACAATTGATCTGCCAGCCCGGACCACCGGTGCCTGGCGGGCCCTTCGGCGTGCCGCCGATCTTCGCGTTCGGGCAACCGCCCTGCACGACGAACTCGGGAATCACGCGGTGAAAGCGGATGTTGTCGTAGAAGCCGTCGTTGGCAAGCTTCTCGAAGTTGGCAACCGTACCGGGAGCGTCCTTCTCGAACAGCTCGACGGTGATGGCGCCCTTGTTGGTTTCGATAGTGGCAGTCTTCATAGGGCGGAAATCTAACGCCTCCGTGGCGGGGACGAAGCCACCAACTGGTAGTATCTCGCCACCTTGCAGCCGTTGAGTTCGGCCGGGGTAAACGTCCAGCGGGCGATGGCAGTGCGGGCGCCGGTGGTAAGCCAAGCGCTGGTGGACTCAATGACGTTGAACGTGGTCATCACGGGCTTGCCGAGCGTGTCCACGAGGACTTCAACCTTGAGGTTGGAGCTGCCGTCGCGGCGCAGTGCCGTGCGCGGCGGGTTGGCTCTGATTGGCGGCGGGGTCATCGCCACGGGCGCGGGCACCTTCTCCACGTCTAGTCGTGGATTGAGCGCCGCGTTTTCGCGAGCGATGATGCAGGAGTCAGCGGGCGGCGCGAGCACCGACGCGTTGCGCGTGGTGGGCTGCTTGGGCGCGCAGGCAACGGCCAGACCAACGACGGCGAGAGCCGCGAATGATTTGAGGGCAGTTCTAAGCATCACGCAATCTCAGCGGATGGACAGATATCTGCCAGCGTGCAGGCGCCACATTTTGGTCGTTTTGCATCACACGCGGCGCGGCCGTGGGAGATCAGCAGGTGGGAGAGCATCGTCCACTCTGGCTGCGGGAACAGCGGTATGAGCGCCCTTTCCACTTTCACCGGGTCCATTTCCTTCGTGAGCCCGAGTCGGTTGGACAAGCGCTGCACGTGCGTGTCCACCACCACACCCACGTTGATGCCAAACGCGTTGCCGAGCACAACGTTCGCTGTCTTGCGCCCGATGCCAGGGAGTACAATCAGCTCGTCCATCGTCTGCGGCACGTCGCCGTCGTGATCGCGCACTAAATACTCAGCGAACCCCGAGAGCGACTTGGCCTTGTTGCGAAAAAAGCCGATGCTCTGGATGACTTGCTCAATCTCTTCTCGCGGCGCTTCGCTCAATGCCGCCGCGTCGGGCCAGCGGCGAAACAACTCGGGCGTCACGAGATTCACGCGCTTGTCGGTGCACTGCGCCGAAAGAATCGTCGCGACGGCGAGCTCGTACGGATTGCGATAGTCGAGTGCGCAGTGCGCGTCGGGATACAGGGCTTTCAGTCGCGCGTGCAGCTCAGTCGCATGCGCCTTGAGCGCCGTCCCTTTGAGAACTTTGCGCCGCGACCTTTTCTTCGCCGCGCTCACGGCGCGACGGTTTCGCGCCGTCGGCGCGTCGCGAAGTCCACAAACTCGCCAGCGCTGCGCGTGTTGATCACGTCCTGCGGGCGCAGCCACGCTTTGCGCGCCATGCCAATGCCGAGTGCCATGTTATCGAGCCCGTCCACAGAATGCGCGTCGGGGCCGATCTCAATGCGCGCGCCGTGTTGCCGCGCGAGCTTTGCAAGGCGCCAGTCGAGATCCAAGCGGTGTGGGTCTGCGTTGAGCTCCACGGACACGCCGAGTTGCCCAGCCTTCTCGAGCACCGCATCCATGTTGATGGCGTACGGCTCGCGCGTGAGTAGCAAACGCCCAGTGGGGTGCCCCAGCACGCTGATGTGCGGATCGTCGAGTGCTTTGAGCACGCGATCGGTCATCTGCGTCTCGTTCATGCCCAAACGCGAGTGGACGGAGGCAATCACGTAGTCGAAACGATCCAGCACCGCCGTGGGATAATCGATACGACCGCAGGGCAAGATGTCCGCTTCAACGCCCTTGAGCACACGGAAGTCTGAGAATGACGTATTGATGGCATCAATCTCTTCGTGCTGCTTCACCAGCGACTCTGCAGTCAGTCCACCAGCATAAAACGCGCTCTGCGAGTGATCGGAAACGCCGAGGTAGCTCCAACCGCGCGCACGCGCTGCAGCGGCAAGTTCGGCGATGGTCGCACCGCCGTCGCTGTACTGCGAGTGGCAGTGCAACACGCCTTGGATGTCGTTGAGCGTGATGAGATCGCCAAAGCCTTCGCCGAGTGATTGTTCGGACTCGCCGAGTCCTTCGCGCAGCTCGGGCGGAAGCCACGGAAGTCCGATGGCAGCGTAGAGTGCGGGCTCGTCAGCGAGTTCAACCACGCGCCCATTGGCGTCGCGCAGATCGTGATCACTGAGTGTGAGTCCGCGCACGGTCGCGCGCGCGACAACTTCTTGCACGTGCGACGCTGAGCCCGTGGCGCGAAACCAACTCACGACGAACTGATCGGCGGGCACGCAGTGCAGCTGCAGGCGTACGCCATCGTCGTAGCGAATGGCGACGTGATTTGTGCCGCTGCCCACGGAGTCACGCACACCAGGCGTACGCGCGAATGCGGCGGCCACGGCGGCGGGCTCGCGCACGCAGGCGGCGACAATCTCTACATCGCGTACTGTTTCGCAGTGGCGACGCACGGCACCCGCAATCTCCGCGCGCACGATGCCTGGCTGGCGACGCAGTGCGGCGAGAATACGTTCGGCTTCCGCGCGTCCGTGCGGAAGCAGAATCTGCGCGCCGCTTTCCTTGAGCCAGGCAATGCCGCGCAGTACTTGCTCGGCGGTGCGTGCACCAAACCGCGGCAGCTTCGCGAGGCGCCCATCGCGCGCCGCTTCTTCGAGGTCCTGCAGCGTGTCGATGCCCAGCCCTTCGTGAATGCGACGAATGCGCGAAGGGCCGAGTCCTGGCACGCGCATCATCTCGAAGAGACCTTCCGGCGTGCTCTCGCGCAGGCGGTCGAGCAAGTCGGAATCGCCTTGATCGCGAAACTGCTCGAGCACTTCAACCACCTCTGGCGCGAAGCGACGCTTGTCGCGCTTGAGCA
This sequence comes from Gemmatimonas sp., assembly GCA_043753285.1. GTDB lineage: Bacteria > Gemmatimonadota > Gemmatimonadetes > Gemmatimonadales > Gemmatimonadaceae > Pseudogemmatithrix. Next base: position 3,042 of record JAYUWY010000368.1, read on the forward strand.
GTTCTGCCAGTGGGCGCGCTTCATCCGCAGCAAGGGAGCGCG
>JAYUWY010000369.1:0-6073 GCA_043753285.1 Gemmatimonas sp.
CGCTCTCAAGTCTCACATCTCACGTCTCACGTCTACTAAGCCGCCTGCGCGAAGTGCAAAGACACCGCCCGCCGGGCTCCGCGCTTTAACTGGCGATGCACCGCCCTCGCATAGCGCATAAAGTTCTGCCCCGCCGCCGGATACTTGGAGAAGAACTCAATCGGCAGCAGCGAGCCTTTGCGCTGATTGCAGCCGAGGCATGCTGAGACGAGGTTGCCGGGGAGATGCGATCCGCCACGCGACAGCGGAATTACGTGATCGAGAGTGGCATTCTCCAAGCCAAGTCCCGTTCCGCAGTACACACAGCGACGTCCACAATCCCGGAAGGTCTCACGCTTGACCTGACGCTTGTGCTGCTGGTGCAGCACCCGGCGAGCGTGGCGGGATAGCCCGCGCGAGGCGCGGGCGAGAGCGATATGGTGGACGCCCCGATGTGACATCTAACCTCGCCGGAAATGACGACACCCCGCGTTAGGCCGTCTGGCCCAAGCGGGGTGCGTTCAGTGTGGGGGAGACTCCAGCTAGCGGGCGCGGTGAGCGACCGTGGCCACTGCGGTTGGAACGGCTGTCCGTACGTTACGGTCACAGGCCTCCCGTCTCGCGGAACGTGGTGGTGAGTCCTGACCACGCCCCTCAGTTGGTTTGACGAGACTATGAGTGCAGCGTCACGTGATTCCGCGCAAGGGAAATCCTGCAAGTCGCAGATTTGTGATGTTCTTGCGACTACCCCCGATCGCCCGACCAGATGGCGATAATGCCGCAGGCTTCCGTGCCTGCCGCGCGCTGAATCTCGGTCGGTGCGCCTGCGGCACTCGGGTAAATCTCAATCGCGGCCACCGACAGCGCCGAGATCAACTCGTCAATAGACTGGCGACTCTGGAGAAAACGCGCGGTGCCCGTGGCTCCGCCGCCGAGTCTGCGGACTTCTTCCTGACCGTCGTCGGTGTAGATGTCCTCGACCGTGCCGGTGAGGCGCAAACCATCGAGCACCACCTGGAAGCCGCAACCCGGGTTGCGTCCCGTGAGGATTGGCTTGCCGTTGGAGCGCTGAATGCGGATGTACGGTTCGCCCGAGAGTATTGAAGAGAGCTGGCTGACGTTGCGCTGATTGAGTTCTTCTGGCGTGATGAAGCGGCCGACCGTCGCTCCGCGAGAAACGCGCTCGAGGCGATCGTAAAAACCACGTCGGGCCAGCGGTGTCTCGCGGCGGGCGAGAATGGTGGTGGGATTCAGCGCGCGAGGGAGCGCCGTCAACTTCACGGCGAACATCGCGCCTTCGGGATCGAGCTGAGCCCATTCGCCGGACGGGTTGTAACCGATGCGACGCACCACCATCCGCACCGAATCAGCGTCTACGGGAGCGGGGAGCCGTGCCACGCCGTTCACATCGGCGATGCGCGCAGGCGAGTTGCCCACGGTGACCAGCGCGTACGGAATCGGCTGGCCTTCACGGTCGGTCACGAGCACCGTGCTAATTGGACCTGTGCGCGTCGGACGCGGGGGCGTGGCGTCTTGGCCGGCGACGGTGCGCGGAGCGATTGCGGCGACGAAGAGCAGCGTCGCGCAGAGCGTTTGCCGAGAGATCGAAGTGAACATGACGGGGATTGGCATCAAGGGTTCCAGAGTCTACCGAATACTACACATCACGACCGTTTCTGGTCACAGCGAACTGCGGAGTGCCGTCCCAATCCTCCCAGCGAGGTGCTAAATTCGAGGGTCGCTCTCCGTTCCCTTCAGCCCTCAAGTCAATGGCCACCTCCGCCAAGGCCCGTCCCACCCACGGCCTCACGAAGGACCAGCTCATCGCTGCTTACCGCACGATGTTCTTGTCGCGTCGCATTGACGACAAGGAAATCCAGCTCAAGCGGCAGAATAAGATCTTCTTCCAGATCTCCGGCGCCGGTCACGAGGCTGTGCTCACCGCCGCGGGCATGGTGTTCAAGCCGTCCTACGACTGGTTCTACATGTACTACCGCGATCGCGCCCTCTGCCTGCAGCTGGGCATGACGGCCGCCGAGATGCTGTACTCGGCCGTGGGCGCTGCGATTGATCCCAACTCGGGCGGCCGCCAGATGCCGTCGCACTGGGGCCATAAGAAGCTCAACATCGTGTCGACGTCTTCACCCACCGGCACGCAGTTCCTGCAAGCCGTAGGTTCGGCCGAAGCTTCGGTGCGCGCCAAGGCACTCGGCATCACCGAAGGATTCGAGAAGGACGAAGTTGTGTTCGTCTCCACTGGCGACGGTACCACGTCGCAGGGCGAGTTCTGGGAGTCGATGAACACGGCCAGCAATCTCAAGCTGCCCGTCGTGTATCTCGTTGAGGACAACGGCTACGCCATCTCCGTGCCGGTGGAAGTGAGCACGGCTGGTGGGTCCATCTCCAAGCTGGTGGCGTCGTTCCCAGATTTGTTGATCATCGAAGTCGACGGCTGCGATTTGCTCGCGTCCTACGAAGCGATGCAGAAGGCGGTGGATTATACGCGCAAGCGGAAGGGACCGGCGCTCGTGCACGCGAAGGTGATTCGTCCGTACTCGCATTCGCTCTCGGACGACGAAGTGATGTACCGTCCAGAAGAAGAGCGTGCCGCAGATGCTGCACGCGATCCGCTCACGAACTATCCCAAGTGGTTGGTGGACGAGGGCTATTGCACCGCTGCCGACATCACGGCGATTGAAGAAGCGGTGGACGCCGAAGTTCTCGCCGCCACGGACGACGCGCTCTCGCAGCCTCAGCCCGATGGCTCGACGGTGCACTTCGCCGTGTTTTCGCCGGATGTGGACCCGACGAGCGAACAGTTCGACACCGAAGATGATCCGCAGTTCTCGGGTGAGCCCACGACGATGGTGGACTTGCTCAACACGGCGATGCGCGACGAAATGCGTCGCGATCCCAAGATCGTGATGTTTGGCGAAGACGTCGCCGATGTCTCGCGCGAGGAATACCTCGGCAAGGTGAAGGGCAAGGGCGGCGTGTTTAAGGTGACGTGGGGACTGCAGAAGGAATTCGGCAGCACGCGCGTCTTCAACACACCACTCGCCGAAGCCAACATCATTGGCCGCGCGATTGGTATGGCGCTGCGCGGCTTCAAGCCGGTCGTCGAGATTCAGTTCTTCGATTACATCTGGACCGCGTACATGCAGCTGCGCGATGAGCTCGCGACGATGCGTTGGCGCTCCAACAATATGTTCTCGGCGCCGATGGTCGTGCGCACGACGTACGGTGGTTATATCCGCGGTGCGATTTATCACTCGCAGACGGGTGCGTCGCTGTTCACGCATTGCCCAGGCCTGCGCGTGGTGTGCCCGAGCAATGCACTCGACGCCAACGGCTTGTTGCGCACGGCGATTCGCTCGGAAGATCCGGTGATCTTCCTCGAGCACAAGCATTTGTATCGTCAGACGTACAACAAGGCCGCGTATCCGGGCCCGAACTTCATGATTCCGTTCGGTAAGGCAAGAATCGTGAAGGAAGGCACGGACGTCACGCTCGTGACGTACGGCGCCACGGTGCAGCGCGCACTCGTCGCCGCCAAGCAGGTGGAAGATGAGAAGGGCATCAGTGTGGAAGTGATTGACCTGCGCACGTTGTCGCCGTGGGACAAGGAGACGGTGTACGCGTCGGTGAAGAAGACCTCGCGCGTGATTGTCGCGTACGAAGACTCGATGTCATGGGGCGTCGGTGCTGAAATCGCCGCGCGCATCGCGGATGATTGCTTCGCGTGGTTGGATGCGCCGGTGAAGCGTGTGGCGTCGTCGGACACGTTTGTTGGTTATGCGCCGTCGCTTGAAGACGCGACGCTGCCGCAGATCAGCACGTTTGTGGCGGCGTACGAGGAAATCGTAGGCTTCTAGCTTGGCGTGTAGACGGAAGGGGGCGCGCTGAGCTTGGCTCGGCGCGCCCCCTTTTGATTGGGCCGTGTCCAACGATTGGACAGCAGATTTCGTAGAATTATCCGTAGGTGCTACGCACACACGGCCCGCCACGCGCACTCCGCCAATGACTGCTTCACGCCTCGTTCGCTCGATTCTCACCGCCGCCGGCATTCTCGCGGCAGCAGCATCGCCGGTGCTCGCGCAAGTGGCTCGTGACTCGAGCGCGCGGCGCGACAGCGCGACGGTGCTTGAGGTGCAGCGCGTGAAGGCTGCGTACACACCGCGTGTTATTGGCAGCGCCGCCGCGGTATCGATTCTACCAGATTCGTTGCCACTTTCGCTGTCGGCGCCGACGGGCAGTGAGTTGATGCGTCGACTGCCGTTCTTGTATGTGCGCCAGAACTCCCGCGGCGAGAACGAACTCTCGGTGCGTGGTTCGGAGTCGCGCCAAGCGGCGGTGTTCTATGAAGGTGTGCCGCTCAGCCTGACGTGGGACGCCCGTGCCGACGTGTCGGCGGTGCCGACCGCTGGCGTGCAGCGCCTCGACTACGTGCGCGGATTATCCTCGTTGCTCGCTGGGCCCAACGCAATTGGTGGCGTCATCTCGATGTCGCTGTGGGATGATCACGACGCGGCGCGCGCTCCGTCGCGCATCGCGCGTGCAGAGCTCCAGGCGGACCAGTTTGGTGGCGCACGTTCGTCGGCGACGGTTGGCGGCGCGTTGCGTCATTCCGCTGCGAGCTCGGTGCAGTTCCGCGTTGGCGCTGGGTGGCGCGACCTCCCTGGCCTCGCACGCCCGCACAGCGTTACCGAGCCAACAGGCAACGATGCCCTTCGCTTCAACACTGATTCGCGCGGCATCGATGCATTTGCTGGCCTGCGCTACGAAAACCAGCAGGGTCGCTATCTCTCTGGCTTCGCAACGCACTCCGAAGGAGAACGGGGCGTCGCGCCTGAGTTGCACATCACCAATCCGCGCCGTTGGCGGAATCCTGATGTGCGCCGCTCCATCGCAGGCATCTCTGCAGGCACAGGGGCGCTGAAGAATCGACTTGGCGTCGGCGACGCAGAGATTTCGCTCGGCGTGAATGACGGTTTGGTGGACATCAACAGCTACAACAGCACGTACACCACCGTGTCTGGCACCGAACTCGGCGAAGATCGCACCGCGACGTTGCGCCTCACATTCGACCAGCAGCTTGGACAGCGCGTGGTGTTGCGCGGTGCGTTCACGGATTCTCGCGTGCGCTACCTCGAGACGATCAACGCCGATCCGACGTCCACGTATCGGCAGCGTCTGTCGAGTGCGGCGACGGAGTTCGACGTTCGTGCCGCGCGCAACGTGACGCTCACCGGCGGCGTCTCGCGCGACGCATCAGAGACCACCGAGGCAGGTGGTCGCGTGCCGCTAGGCCTCAAGACTGGACTCGGCTGGCGCACGGGCGCGACGTGGATTCAGCCAACACTGGGCCTGCGTCTCCACACGTCGGCTAGCGAGCGCAAGCGCTTCCCGGCCCTGCGTGAGCTCTACTCCGGTGCGCTCAACCGCTTCGAGCCGAATCCAGCGCTCCGTCCGGAGACGGCGCACAGCGCCGAGTTCGGCGTGGCTCTCATTCGTCGCAGGTTTGACGTGCAAGCGGTGGTGTTTCAGCAGCGCATTGAAGACGCGGTGGTACGCATCACGCTCCCGAGCACGCGGTTTCAGCGTGTGAATCGTGATGAGTTCAAGAGCACCGGCGTGGAGTTCACGGCCGGCACGATGATTGGGCAAGCGTCATTGCGCGGCGATGTGACGATCCAACGCGCACGCTTGAAGGATGCCACCATCTCGAATCCAGCGGAGCGTCGGCCCGAGGACGTGCCAGAAATGTTTGGCTCGCTGATGACCATCGTACCGCTCATGCGCGGACTCGAGACGCAGGCCCGCGTGCGCGTGGTGGGCGCGACGCGCTGCACGAACCCCAACACGAGCACACTCGACACGCAGGACGGCGCGCAGGTGTTGGACGTCGGCGTCGAGCGTCGCTGGATTGGCTCGCACGCCTGGAGTCGTATCACCGCCGCGCTGCAGTTGGAGAACGTCTCTGACGCGTCGCTCTACGACAAGTGCGGCCTGCCTCAGGCAGGCCGCACGGCACGACTCACGCTGCGCTTCGGCTAGGGCGTCTGGGTGTCGCGCGCAGTCCGCGCGCGACACC
>JAYUWY010000370.1:0-3068 GCA_043753285.1 Gemmatimonas sp.
CCGCCCCACTCGCTGTGCTTGTCTTCGCCGCGCGTCCAAATCGCCGAAGGGTCTGGCATCTTCTCAATCAAGAACGTGCCGCCTGTTTTCGCCGTGTTCTCTCCCACCATGTCGAGCGAGAGTCCCCACTTGATACCAGCGGCGCGCACGGAATCCTGCTTGATGTAGCGATCCGTGGAACGAATCTCGAGGCCCCACAACATCGTGATGGTGCGCTGGGGATCGACCGTGCCACGGCGCACGAGCGCCGCCGCCACGCGCGCCATCTCCACCTGCGCGCCAACGCCCGACGCATTGTCATTCGCACCCGGCTCCTGCACGTGCGCGCTAAATACAAATCGCTCGTTCGCTGAGGCAGACCCGCGAATCTCAGCGATCACCGCCTGCTCCACCGCATTGGGCGTCCACTGCACATCCGTGCGCACGCGCACCATCACCGGACGTCCGGCAGCACGCGCGGCGGCCAGCGACGCGCGAATGCGCTCGCGCGCCGCAAACGACAGCGCAATGCCCCAGCTCTTGGCCGTGGTGTCGCGCTGCACGCCGCCAAACTGAATGGAGTTGCGATGCTTCTCTGGCTGCAGATAGTCGGGCAGCGAGTAGCCGAGCACACCGACGGCGCCGCGGCGCACGACAGCATCGACAAACAAGCGGCCGACACCGAGTTCTGCGAATACAATCTTGCCGCGCACATTGGCGGCATCGAGATCGGCGGCCGTGCCGCGTCCACCATCCACCAATTCGGCGCGTACACCATCAGGCGTGGTGGCATACGAGTTGGTGGCGAGCATGTTGCGATTGGTGGCGAACTGCAGAACAGGCGTGGCCTCGCCTTCGATTACGACGGAGGCGCCGAGCGGCTCCCAGGCCGGTGCGGTCATTGGGTAGCGCTCCACGCGATACGTCATGCGGTCGGTGGGGCGCGCGGCGTCCTCGCGCACGTAGCCGAAACTCTCGAGTCGCGTGACGATGTGCGCGATGGATGCATCGAAGCCACGATTCCCAGGCCAGCGCACGAACTGATCGAGGAAGGCGACGGTCGCGAAGGCGCTGTCTCCCGCGTACTGCGCGCTCACGGCGCGGTGAATGGCAGCCGTGGGAGACTGGGCGTGCAACGGGGCGGCGCCCAACAGAGCGGCGGTAGCAAGCAGACGAATGCGCATTCCGTAAAGTACCCCTAGCGCGAAAGGCCCGCGAGGCAGCACGATGGCTCGTATGTGGCCATTTCCTCCCGGGCAATGCGGCACCGATCATCGTTCGGATTGTCCGAGGCGAATCGGATGAGATTCGCCTCGGTCTTGGGGACTAGAACATAAGTGCGATGGTAGTCTCGGTGTCCAACGGGTACCCTGCATGGGTACGTCCCTCATATAGAGACCCCGACAAATGCTACGTCGTACCCTCGCCGCGCTGCTGTTAGCGGCCTCCTTCGCGCAACCTGCCGCGGCCCAAGAAGCCGGCACCGTCGACTTCAGCATCTTCGCACGCTACTCGATGCTCGCCGACAACATCTCCGCCGAACCCGCGATGGGTCCGGGCGTGCGACTCGGCATGTTCTTGTTTCGCGATATCGCCATTGAGTTTGATCAGTCATGGACGAAAGGCGATACTCCGGCCTTCAACTACGCGCCGCTGAACGTACGCCTCGCTGCGCACATGCCCATCGGTACGGGCTGGACGTTTATTGTAGGCGCCGGTTGGGTGCGCGATCAGACCAACGAGCCAGGCCCTGGCCCCAGCGTTGATCACGATGGTGTGAGCGGACTCGTGGGACTGAGCCGTCGCATCACCGATCGCGTGTTGTTGCGATTCGACTTCATCGGCGAATCGCTGGCGTCGACGACCATTGGACCGCTCGGCAACGGCGACAACTCCATCAACACACATGCGCAGCTCGGCATCGTGTGGCGCTTTGGGGTTGCGAAGCCCGTCATGGACTCAGACGGCGACGGAGTGCCGAATGGACAGGATCAGTGCGCGAATACCCCGGCCGGTTCGATTGTGAACGGCATTGGTTGTGTGCCGGTGCTCGACACCGACAACGACGGCGTGTGGGACAACGCAGATCGTTGCGCAAACACGCCCGCTGGCATTGCAGTAACCGCCGAAGGCTGCGCGCGTGACACTGACAGCGACGGTGTGCTCGATGCCGCCGACCGCTGCGCCAACACGCCCGTGGGAACGCGCGTTGACACGGAAGGCTGCGCTGTGCCGCTTGATGCGGATGGTGACCGTGTGATTGACAGCCTTGACCGCTGCCCCAACACGCCAGCTGGCACGCTGGTCGATGCCGCTGGTTGCGCGCTACCCCAAGATGATGACGGCGATAAGGTTCCGAATACGAGGGACATTTGCGCCAACACACCTCCTGGGACTCGCGTGGACTCGCGCGGTTGCCCGCTCATCTTCACCGAAGAAGGACCGCGCAACATCGTGCTCGAAGGTGTGACCTTTGCAACCGGTTCGGCGATTCTGACCGATGGAGCAAAGGTTGTGCTCGACCGCGTTGCAGAACAGTTAGCTGATGTGCCGGAAGTGAACATCGAAGTCCAGGGCCACACGGACAACACCGGCTCAGCAGCAACGAACACGCGCCTCTCGGCGGCTCGCGCGGAGTCAGTGCGTGCCTACTTTGCTGCGAAGGGTGTGGCCGCGTCACGCATGGTGTCGCGCGGCTACGGTCCCTCGCAGCCCAAGGTGCCGAATTCGAACTCGACCAATCGGCAGGTCAATCGCCGCGTGGAGTTGGTGCGCACGAACTGATGTAGAGCGTGCGAAGCGTTATGGAGCGGCGGTCTGGCGAGTCAGCCAGGCCGCCGCTGCTTCGTTGTTGGGAATTTCACCGCGCAACAATGCCCGCACCAGCGGATACGTCACGGACGCATTGAGCGGGCGATCATAGGTGAGGCCGGTCTGCGCGCCAGGCAGCTTGAGCACGAACGGCACGCGCTCGTCCGACACGTCTTTCAGATAGTCGGGCAAGTACGGCGTGACGTGATCACTCAGGATGAGCACAGCGGTGGATTCCCAGTCGCCGCTGGCTTCCATCGCGCGTCGCACTTCGCCGA
>JAYUWY010000371.1:0-14295 GCA_043753285.1 Gemmatimonas sp.
ACAGCCTCGCTGAGGTGCAGCGCAGTGAAGAACGCTATGCGCGTGCGACACGCGGCACCAGCGACGGCATTTGGGACATCAATCTCGTCACCGGCGAGAACTACGTCTCTGAGCAGTGGCGCACAATCATGGGAGTATCCGCTGACCGCGAATTCCACCATGAGCGAGACTTCCTCGCACTGATAGATCCTGGGGATCACGCGGCGCACATCGAAGCCACAATGGCCGCGATTGAGCATGGCGAGCCGTACGATGTGGAGCTTCGCTTGCGGGACGTAAGCAACGGCCGTCGGTGGATTCGTAGTCGCGCTGAAGTGGAGCACGACGCCGACGGCCACGCGGTGCGAATGGCTGGTGCCGTCACAGACATCACGCGTCGGCGCAGTGCCGAACTCGCGTTGCAACGTACGGATCGCGTGGTGCGGGTGCGCAGTGCGGTAAACCAAGTCATCGTGCGTGCCACCGGTGAGGCAGCGCTCTACCAAACCATTTGCGAGACCGTGGTGCGTGAAGGCGGCTATCAGATGGCGTGGATCGGACACAAGGTACTCGATGAAGCCAAGAGCGTGCGGCCCGTGGCCGTGGCTGGCGACGATCGGGGCTACGTCGCTGAGAATCCCATCAGCTGGGGCGATGATGCTCGCGGGCGCGGCCCCACTGGCCGCTGCTTGCGCAGCGGGGAGCCGCAGGCCGCGCAGAATCTGCTCATGGAGGAGAACTACGAGCTGTGGCGTGCGGCGGCCACCGAGCGCGGATACCAGTCGTCGCTGTCCATTCCATTGTTAGTTGCCGATGACGTCATCGGCGCGCTGATGCTATACGCGACGGAACCCTACGCGTTTGATAGCGATGAATTCAGCTTACTTTCAGCGCTCGGCCGCGACATCTCGTTCGGCGTAAGCGCTCTGCGCTCCCACCTCAGGCTGGTGGCCCAGGGCGAACAACTGACGCTGTTTCGACAAGCCGTCGAGAACACCGGCGACGCTATCTACGTCGCGGACGCCGCGACGGGGCGATTTGTCGACTACAACAAGGCCGCCATCGAGCAGTTGGGATACACCCCCGCGGAGATGCTCACCATTGGCCCGGCGGACATCGTACCGGATGTTGGCGCACGCGGCGGCCTCACAGCCTTTATGAACGCTGTGCGCGCTGCAGGAGGTATTGTGCGCACCAGCGTGCATCAGCGAAAGGACGGGACCCAAGTACCCGTTGAAGTTTCGCTCTCCATCGTGGATTTCGGTGACCGCACGCTGCTCATCGGTATCGCCCGTGACCTCTCCGACCGAGTGGCGGCCGTCACCGAGCGCGAGGAACTCCAAGCGCAGCTCACCCGCGCCCAGAAGATGGAGTCGGTGGGCCGACTCGCCGGCGGCGTCGCACACGACTTCAACAATTTGCTCACGGTCATTAACGCGACAGCGGATCTGGCGCTTGCGGAAGCTCCCGGCAACGGTGCCGTGGAGCGGGACCTCAAGCAGATTCGCTCTGCCGGCGAGCGCGCGGCAACATTGACGCGCCAGCTACTGGCGTTCAGCCGTCAGCAGGTGCTCAAGCGTGAAGTGCTCTCGCTCAACGATGTCGTCACCCGCTGCCTGGAGATGGTCAGCCGGCTCATCGGCGAAGACATTCACATTGAGCTCAAGCTCGGCACGCACGTTCCCGCCATCATGGCAGATGCGGGACAGCTCGAGCAGGTGCTCATGAATCTCTGCATCAATGCACGCGACGCGATGCCCCGAGGCGGAACGCTCACGATTGGCACGGCCGTCGCGGAGATTGACGAGACACATGCCGCGCGTCGCGAAGGCACCACGGCCGGAACATATGCAACCCTCACGGTAACTGACACCGGCGTCGGCATGGATAAGGCCACGCAGGCAAAGATCTTCGAACCATTCTTCACCACGAAAGAGCAAGGCCGCGGTACCGGCCTCGGACTCTCTACGGTGTATGGCATCGTGAAGCAGACCGGTGGCAGCGTGTGGGTGTACAGCGAAGTGGGATTCGGCAGCACCTTTCGCCTCTACCTCCCCATTACGACGCAGACCGCCGACGAGCCCATCAGCGCGTCGGTCAAGAAGCCAGATTCTGGGAAGGAGACAATTCTCGTCGTGGAAGACGAAGATTCCATTCGCTTCGTCGCACGCCGCGTACTCGAGCGCTCCGGCTACACAGTGCTTGAGGCCGACTCCGGCGTCAACGCGCTGGCGCTGTTGCGCGACCATGAGGGCCCACTGGATCTCGTCATGACCGACCTCGTCATGCCAGGCATGACAGGCATCGAACTCGCCGCCGAGCTCAACCGCACGCGGCCAGATCTCAAAATTCTCTTCACGTCAGGATACTCGTCGGATGTGGTCTCCGACCGCTTTCATCCCGGCGACGACTGGAACTTCATCTCCAAACCCTACGGCGTGCGCGAACTCACCGCCGAAATCCGCCGCGTACTCGACAGCTAGGCTGCAGCACCGCGCGGCGCCTGGAGCATGTGGTGCTCCACCTTGTGCATGGCGACGTCAGCAACGGTCTTGAGCGCGCCAAACAGCAGCAGCCCTAAGCCATTTGCCAGCATTGCGCCGAGAATAATGGTGAGGTGCATCGGGACAATGCGGATGTAGGGAATGAACATCAGCGTGCCAATGTTTGGTGTGCCGCGCACATCCGCATCCACGTGCTCGCGGTGCGACTGGCCGTGACTGATCACGAAGCCAACGGCCGTCACCGCAAACCACAGCGGACTCCAGTCCGCGACGCCGCCCTGAGAGAACGTGAACAGGAACACCATATAGCCAAAGTGAAATATCCCATAGTGGATTGTGAAGAACACCCACGTCTTGCGTTGCGTCTCAGGAGTCGGCAACACCGACTGATTGTTGATTTGAAAACCGTCGGTCGAGAACCGCTGCAGCTTCTGAATACGCCGCACGTTGTAGTAGCCAATCACTAGGCTCTGAATCCAGTACGGCCACATCAACATCACCACGCCGTCGCCGCTCACCCACGCGCCAACCAGCACGACGGCGTTCATTAGCAGGATGCCTGTGACGGAAGTGTCCGCCGGTCGCGCTTGATCAACGATTGCCATAGTGCGCGAATCTACCCACCCGAGAACCGAACGCCAGAGGGGGGCACCGAGCTCAGCTCGGCGCCCCCTTCTCACGTCTCACGTCTCACGTCTTGCGACTTACTCGTCGTCCGCCATCGGAGCGAGCAGCGTCGCATCGGCTTCGGCAGGCGCGGAGAGGAAGCTCTCCGGCAGCGCGCCAAATCCACCGAACTCCGGCACCGGTGCGGCCGGCGCCTCGATGTCCATGTCCACGTCCGAGTACCGGTACATACCGGTGCCGGCGGGGATCAGGTGGCCGATGATGATGTTCTCCTTGAGGCCGAGGAGGTTGTCCTTGGCGCCGCGGATGGCAGCATCGGTCAGCACGCGCGTGGTTTCCTGGAACGACGCGGCTGAGATGAACGACTGCGTGGTCAACGACGCCTTCGTGATACCGAGGAGCAACGGCTCCGAAGATGCTGCACGCAGCTTCTTCTTCTTCGCCTTGTCGTTGGCATCGCGGAACGCCGACTTGTCCACGTGCTCGCCTTCGAGGAACTCCGTGTCCCCCGACTCGGCGATACGAACCTTCTGCAACATCTGGCGCACAATCACGCCGATGTGCTTGTCATTAATCTTCACGCCCTGCAGACGGTACACTTCCTGCACTTCGTTCAGCAGGTATTCCTGCACCGCGCGCGGGCCCTTGATGCGCAGAATGTCGTGCGGATTCACCGGACCCTCAGACAGACGGTCACCAGCGCGCACGCGGTCGCCCTCGTGCACACGCAAGTGCTTGCCCGATCCCACTTCGTACAGCTGCGGCTGCTGCGACTCGTCAATCGAGTTCGTCTGATCGAGCGGCTGCACGAAGATCTCGCGCTTGCCACGCTTGATGTCGCCAAAGCGCACGACACCATCGATTTCAGAAATCGTCGCCGGATCCTTCGGCTTACGCGCTTCGAAGAGTTCTGCCACGCGCGGCAAGCCGCCCGTGATGTCGCGCGTCTTGTACGCTTCACGCGAGATCTTCGCGATCGTCTGGCCGGCGGCCACTTCGGCGCCGTCTTCGATGATCAGCTGTGCACCAACCGGGATGACGAAGTCACGAATCTTCTTCTCCTTGCCGCCCTTCGACTGCCAAATCTCGATGTGCGGGTGGAGCTTCTTCTCACGGTCTTCGATAACCACCGTCTGACGGAGACCGGTGAGCTCGTCGAGCTCTTCCGAAATCGTCTCGTCTTCCACGAGGTCGACGAACTTCAGCGTTCCTGTAACATCCGCGATGATCGGATTGGTGTACGGGTCCCACGTGAAGATCACGTCTTCCTTGGCCACCGCTGCTCCATCCTTGACCATCAGGATGGCGCCGAGCGGCACCTGGAGGCGCGCCATGATCGGCGCGGTCTTGTCCTTCGTCGCACGAATGTAAAGCTCGCCTTCATAAGAAGTGACGATCTCGTGCGCTTCGGGGTTGGTCACGTGCACCAGGCGATCGCCAAACTCGACGTAGCCTGCCACCTTCGACTTACGCGCCGTCTGTTCGGCGATACGCGCTGCCGTACCACCGATGTGGAAGGTACGCAGCGTGAGCTGAGTACCAGGTTCGCCGATTGATTGCGCCGAGATGATGCCCACGGCTTCGCCCAGATCCACCATCTGCATCGTGGCGAGGTTACGGCCGTAGCACATGCGGCAGAGACCGCGCTTGGCTTCGCAGGTGAGCACCGAACGGATCTTCACCGTTTCAATGCCCGCTTCTTCGATGGCCGAGGCGACTTCTTCCTGAATCATGTGACCAGCTTCCACCAGCAACTGCGGACGTCCCGCTTCGTCGAGGAGCTGCGGATCAACCACATCATCCGCCGCCACCGTACCGACAATGCGCTCTGCCAACGGCTCGATGATGTCTTCGCCTTCCTTCAGCGCGCCAATCGTCAAGCCCATCACAGTGCCGCAATCTTCTTCAGTGACCACCACGTCCTGTGCAACGTCGCACAGACGACGCGTCAAATAACCTGCGTCGGCCGTCTTGAGCGCCGTGTCCGCGAGGCCCTTACGAGCGCCGTGCGTCGACGAGAAGTACTCAAGCACCGAGAGACCTTCACGGAAGTTCGACTTAATCGGATTTTCGATGATTTCGCCGATGCCGCCAGTGAGCTTCTTCTGCGGCTTCGCCATCAGGCCTCGCATACCAGCGAGCTGACGGATCTGGTCGCGGCTACCGCGCGAGCCAGAGTCGAACATCATGAACACCGGGTTAAAGCCACCCTGTGACTCGCGCATCGTCTTGACCATCGCGTCCGCGATGTCATTGTTTGCGTGGGTCCAGGTGTCGATGACCTTATTGTAGCGTTCGCCGTTGGTGATGTTGCCGGTCGTGTACGCCTTCTGGAAGCGCGCGACGCGAGCAGCAGCCTCTTCCAACAGAATCTCCTTCTCCACCGGAATCTCGAGGTCGCCAATGGCAATCGAGACACCGCCGCGTGTGGCGTTGCGGAAACCGAATTCCTTCAAGCGGTCGAGGAACGCCACCGTCTCCGAGAGCCCCGCATGGCGGTAGGACTCAAAGACGAGTTCGCCGAGCGCCTTCTTCTTCATATCGCGGTTCTGGAACGGCAGCGTCGTAGGCACAATGCCGTCAAACAGCACGCGACCAGCCGTCGTCGTCACCCATGCCTTGCCGCCAACTGGCGTGCGGCCCAAGTAACGCACCGGCGTCTGCACCATGATCTGCTGCAGCGCGAGCGCCATTTCGACTTCGGACGCCGAGCCGAACGAGCGGAGCTTCTGCTGCCCCTTCTCGTCCTTCAACAGCGCGTCAAAGCCAGCCGGCGCCTTCGTCGCGAAGTAGCAACCGAGCACGATGTCCTGTGACGGCTCGGCCACCGGACGACCGTCCGACGGCTTCAAGATGTTGTTGCTGGACAGCATCAGCACGCGCGCTTCGAGCTGCGCCTCGTACGAAAGCGGTACGTGCACGGCCATCTGGTCACCGTCGAAGTCGGCGTTGAACGCCGCGCAAACGAGCGGGTGAATACGAATGGCCTTGCCCTCAACCAACACCGGCTCAAACGCCTGGATACCCAAGCGGTGAAGCGTCGGCGCGCGGTTGAGCAGTACCGGATGGTCCTTAATGATCTCTTCGAGGATCTCGAACACCTCAGAGGATTCGCGCTCCACAATCTTCTTGGCGCGCTTCACCGTCTCTGCGATGCCCTTCTCCACGAGCTTATGGATGATGAACGGCTTGAACAGCTCGAGTGCCATCGCCTTAGGCAAACCGCACTGATGCAAGCGAAGCTCCGGGCCGACCACGATGACCGATCGTCCAGAATAATCCACGCGCTTGCCTAACAAGTTCTGGCGGAAGCGGCCCTGCTTGCCCTTCAACATGTCGGACAGCGACTTCAACGGACGCTTGCCGCGGCCGCGAATCGCCTTCGAACGACGGCCGTTGTCAAACAACGCGTCCACCGACTCCTGGAGCATGCGCTTCTCGTTGCGCAGAATCACTTCTGGCGCGCGGTGAGCGATGAGCTTGGTGAGGCGGTTGTTACGGTTGATGACGCGGCGGTACAAGTCGTTCAAGTCAGACGTCGCAAAGCGACCGCCGTCGAGCGGCACGAGCGGCCGCAGGTCGGGCGGAATCACCGGCACGACATCCATGATCATCCACTCTGGCTTGTTGCGGATGCCCGAGTGATCGCCCGAGTTGCGGAACGCGTCAACGATCTTGAGGCGCTTGAGCTGGGACTTCTTCTTGTGCTGCGACGTCTCCACCAACACAGACGCGCGGAGCTCCTCAGCCGTCTTGTCGATGTCGAGGCGCTGCAACAATTCACGCACCGCCGGCGCGCCGATGTCGGCCTTAAAGGCATTGTCGCCTTCTTCCTTGGCCTTCATGCGGAGCTGGAGGAACTGCTCTTCGTCGAGGAGGTCGTTCATCTTGACCTCCTGCTCGCCCGCGTCGATCACCACGTAGTTGCTGTAGTAGATCACCTTCTCGAGATCACGCAACGTGAGGTCGAGGAGATTGCCCATCGGACTTGGCAGGGTCTTGAAGAACCAGATGTGCGCAACCGGCACGGCCAATTCGATATGGCCCATGCGATCACGACGCACCTTGCTCAAGGTGACTTCAACGCCGCAACGATCGCAAATCACGCCGCGATAGCGAATGCGCTTGTATTTACCGCAATGGCATTCCCAGTCCTTCACGGGGCCGAAGATCTTCTCGCAGAACAAGCCGTCCTTCTCAGGCTTGAACGAGCGGTAGTTGATCGTCTCGGGCTTGGTGACTTCGCCCCACGACCACCACGAACGCAGACCGGCCATTTCCAGCCGCTCGCGTTCCTTGGGGTCACGGGGTCCGCGAATCTCCTCAGGAGAGGCGATGCGGATGGAGATATAGTCAAACGCTGATGCGCTCTTTTCGCGCACACTACGGAAATCGATCATCAGTTATTCCTCGCTGCCGTTGCCAAAGGGGGACGAAATTCCCTGGTGCCCGCCTTCTGCGTGCGAATCCATCGTCACGTGGATGCCCAGCGCCTGCAGTTCCTTCACGAGCACGTTGAACGACTCCGGTGTGCCCGGCTCCGGAAGATTCTGACCCTTCACGATGGCCTCGTACACACGCGAGCGACCGCTCACGTCGTCCGACTTCACCGTCAGGATCTCCTGCAGCGTGTGCGCGGCGCCATACGCTTCGAGCGCCCACACTTCCATTTCTCCAAAGCGCTGGCCGCCGAACTGTGCCTTGCCCGCCAACGGCTGCTGGGTCACGAGCGAGTACGGTCCAATGCTGCGGGCGTGGATCTTGTCATCCACCAAGTGGCTGAGCTTGAGCATGTAGACCTGACCAACCGTTACCGGGTTGGAGAAGCCTTCGCCGGTGCGGCCGTCGCGCAGGCGAATCTTTCCGCCCGGCATCATGCCGCCCACGATCATCAGCTCTTGTGCCGCTGCATCAGCGTCGGCATCGCTCTTCTTGCCGAGCATCGCGGCGAGCGCCGGACGACCCAGCGACCCGAGAATCGCGGCGTCATCCAACTCCGCCTTCTTCTCGAGCTCCTTCACGGCCTTCTTCAACTCAACCTTGGCGGCCGCTGACGTTTCTTCAGCGTCCATCTCGGCCTGGTGATGCTGCAGCGAGTTCTGCGTCGCCGTGCGCTCACGCGCGGCCATCTCCTTCGCCGCACCCGCGAGGTAGTCAAAGGCACGCGAGTACGCGGCCTTCGCTTCGGCGCCCATTCCACGACCGTTGAGATCGTTGATGGTCGCGTCGTGCAACAACTCCACCCTGTCAGCTTCGGCGCGCGCCGGACGCAGGTCGTCGAGAATCGCACTGAGTTCCGTGGCCGTGAAGCCCGGAGCCGGCGTCTCAAGTTCCAGCGCACTGCGCACCCACTCGAGCCCCGCCATACGCAGGCAGAGACCGATTTCACGCTCTGTGGCGCCCTGGAACACGGGCGTCTTCGCGTAGAAGCCGAGGATCTTCGCCGCCCACCCAAGGTGAGTTTCGAGGATCTGACCGACGTTCATTCGCGACGGCACGCCGAGCGGGTTCAACACGATGTCCACCGGCGTTCCGTTCGGAAGGAACGGCATGTCTTCTTCCGGCACGATGCGGGCCACGATGCCCTTGTTACCGTGACGGCCGGCCATCTTGTCGCCCACCGAGATCTTACGCTTCTCGGCCAGGTACACCTTCACCAGCTGGATGACGCCCGGGGGCAGCTCATCCGGCTTCAGGATCTGGTCAATGCGCATTTCTGCGCGCTCTTCAATCTTCGCCTTCACTTCGTCGGCGGCGTCGATGATGGCACGCACATCCGTGTTCACCGTCTTGCTCTCGACGCGGAACGTCTTGAGGTCAAGCGTCGCCAAGCGAATGTCGCGGAGCACATCAGCGGTGAGCGTCGTCCCCGCTGGGATCGCCTCTTCCACCGTGCCGCTCTGCAGCGCCAGCGCCACCTTCTGACCAATCAAGAGTGCCTTGATCTCTTCGTCGCGCACGTCGTTGACGCGCACCTTCTCTTCGCCTTCGAGACGGCGCACTTCACCGATACGCTCACCGCGGTCCTTCTCGACGACCTGGTCTTCGATGCGTGAGAAGATCTTCACGTCGATGACCACGCCTTCGACGCCCGGCGGCACCTTGAGCGACGAGTCCTTCACGTCCTTCGCCTTCTCACCGAAGATCGCGGTCAGCAGCTTTTCTTCTGGCGAGAGCTCGGTCTCACCCTTCGGCGTGATCTTGCCGACGAGGATGTCGCCTGGGCGCACGTGCGCACCAATGCGCACAATGCCGCGCTCGTCGAGATCCATCAACGACTCTTCCGAGACGTTGGGGATTTCGCGCGTAATCTCTTCCTGCCCGCGCTTCGTGTCGCGCACGTGCAGTTCATGCTCCTGGATGTGGATGGACGAGTACACGTCATCCTTCACCAAGCGCTCGGAGAGCACGATGGCGTCTTCGAAGTTGTGTCCGTACCAGGGCATGAACGCCACGGTCACGTTCGAGCCCAAGGCGAGCTGACCAAACTGCGTCGCGGCGCCATCGGCCAACACTTCGTTCTCGCGAACCTTCTGGCCGACCTTCACCAAGGGGCGCTGGTTGAGCGCCGTGTCTTGGTTGGTGCGGCGATACTTGCGGAGCTTGTAGCGATCCTGTGCCGCGAGACGCTTGAGCGGCGCGTCTGCGTCCTTCTTCGAGCCGGCGTCGACGATGATCTCGTCGGCCGTCACGCGCGTGACAACACCAGCGCGCTTGGCAATCACCGTCGCGCCCGAGTCCACCGCCACCTTCTCTTCAAGACCAGTGCCCACGAGCGGCGTCTGCGGATTCAACAGCGGCACCGCCTGGCGCTGCATGTTGGAACCCATCAGCGCGCGATTCGCGTCGTCGTGCTCGAGGAACGGAATGAGCGCGGCGGCAATCGAGACGAGCTGCTCGGGAGCCACATCCATATAGTCCACACGGCTCGCCGGGAGGAGCGGCACGTCTGCCTGTTGACGGCAGAGCACCATCTCTTCTGCAAACGATCCGTCTTCATTCAAGCGTGCATTGGCCTGCGCGATAACCGCTTCTTCTTCACGGTTCGCGTCGAGCCATGCGATTTCGTTCGTCACCTTGCCGTTCTTGATCACGCGATACGGCGTCTCGACGAAGCCGAGGTCGTTGACGCGTGCGAACGTGGCCAGAGACGTGATAAGACCGATGTTCGGTCCTTCTGGCGTCTCAATCGGGCACATACGGCCGTACTGCGAGTAGTGCACGTCGCGGACTTCGAAGCCGGCGCGCTCACGCGTGAGGCCGCCCGGTCCGAGGGCCGACAGACGACGCTTATGCGTCAGTTCGGCGAGCGGATTGGTCTGGTCCATGAACTGCGAGAGCTGCGACGAACCGAAGAACGCCTGAATCACCGCCGAGACCGTACGCGCATTCACGAGGTCGTCGAGCGAAATTTTCTCGCTGTCCTGATTGATGCTCATGCGCTCCTTGACCAAACGCGCCATGCGCGAGAGGCCGACGGAGAACTGGTTGGCAATGAGTTCGCCCACCGAGCGGATACGACGGTTGCCCAAGTGGTCGATGTCGTCCACATGGCCGCGGCCCTGGTGGAGTTCCACGAGGTAGCGGATGATCGCCACGAAGTCTTCCGTGCTGAGCACGGTGTGATTCGCAGGCGTCGGCAGGTGCAGGCGCTGATTGATCTTGTAGCGGCCCACACGACCGAGGTCGTAGCGCTTCGGCGAGAAGAACAAACGCTCAAGCGCCTGCTTCGCGGTCTCCTTGTTCGGGGCATCGCCCGGACGGAGCAACGAATAGATCTGCTTGAGTGCTTCGTCTTCGGACTTGGTCGGGTCCTTGGCCAGCGTGTTGCGGATGAGCGTGCTCTCCGCGCGGCCAGAGGCCGAGAAGCAAGAGACCTTCAAGAGCTCGAGCTTACGGAGCTTCTTGACCATCGTGACGTTGAGCGACTGGCCCGCTTCGGCAACGACTTCGCCGGTGTTCGGGTCGATGACGTCGAGTGCGAGCGTACGCGCCGTGGGGCGATCGCCGCGCTCGAACATGTCGAGCTCGTCGCGCAGGTCCACCTGCTGGTACGAGGCGAAGACCTGGATCTTGTCGACCTTCTGGCGGCGGAGGCGGTTGTACACCTCTTCCGTGAGTTCATCGCCCTGCTTCACGAGCAGCACGTTTTCGTTGCGCTCGCGCTCAGCGCGCATCTTCTTTGTCTTCGCCTTCGGGGCGTCCTCAGGGGTCGCCTCGCCGGCCAGCTCGATGTCCTGCGCGAGAATGGCGCCGATCACTTCGCGATCGCGGCCTTCCTTGCGCTTGGTGATGTCGAGTTCACGCACGCCGAAGAAGAGGCGGTAGATGTCCGCGTTGTTCCCGTAGCCGAATGCGCGCAGGAGCGCGGTGGCCGGGAACTTCTTCTTCTTGTCGATGTGGACGAACACCACGTCGTGGATGTCGACGGTGAATTCAACCCACGAGCCGCGGAACGGAATGATGCGCGACGAGATGAGGCGCTGACCGTTCGGGTGCGTGCTCTCTTCGAACACGACGCCCGGCGAACGATGGAGCTGCGAGACGATCACGCGCTCGGCGCCATTGATCACGAACGTACCGAGCTTCGTGAGGAGCGGCAGTTCGCCGAGATAGACTTCTTTTTCGATCTGGTTCTTGAGGCGCTTCTTGCCGTCGACCGGATTCTCCTCGTACACGGTCAAGACCAGTGTGGCCTTGAGCGGAGCGGAGTAGGTCATGTCACGTTCGATGCACTCCTCGACCGAGTACTTGGGCTCGCCGAGCGTGTAGCGCTTGAAGTCCAACGAGAAGTTCTCGTGGACGTCCGTGATGGGGAAGAGATCCTTAAAGACGCGCTCAAGGCCGACGTCTTCGCGATTGTGCTGCGCGGCGTCAAGCTGGAGCAACGACTGGAAGGCCTGCGTCTGGATGTCGAGCAAGTGCGGCATTCCCATGCCGTGCTCGAGCTTTCCGAAGGAGATCTGCGTGATCATATCGACCCGGGCTGTGCCCGTGAACAGGCGAAAACCGCCCCGCCGCCGTCCGGAGCATCCGGGCGGGGCGAGGCGAAAGGAGCGTCAGATGTGTTTCGGGTGTTGCGTGTAAATCATCGGCGAGGTCAAGTGAGGGAAAGGAGTCGCGGGGGGTGCCGGAAAATCCGGCCCCCACCCGTGAACCCAATCGCCTTACTTGACTTCGACCGTTGCGCCTTCGGCGTCGAGCTTGGCCTTGACGGTCGCTGCCTCGTCCTTCGAGACACCGGCCTTCACGGTCTGCGGGGCGCCGTCCACCAAGTCCTTTGCTTCCTTCAGGCCAAGACCGGTGAGCTCGCGCACCACCTTGATGACCTGAATTTTCTTGCCGCCAGCTTCCTTGAGGACCACGTCGAACTCGGTCTTCTCTTCGACCGCTGCAGCCGGTGCACCACCCGCAGGGCCGCCAGCGGCGACAGCGGAGATGGTCACATTGAACTTCGTCTTGAACGCTTCGATTAGGTCCGCGAGCTCGATGACCGACATGTTGCCGATCGCGTCGAGGATCTCGTCCTTGGAAAGGGTCGCGTTAGCCATTTTGAATCATTCTCCAAAAGTGTTCCCCCAGGGTTTTTGAACCTGGGGCGTGTTTGATCAGGCAGACGCCTGGGGGATTAGTTCGAACCTTCGAGCTGCGACTTACGGGCTTCCAAGCTGAGGGCGAACATCGAGAGCACGCTGTTGAACGTGCCAACGAGGATCGACAACGCTTCTTCACGCGTCGGGAGCGACGCGAGCTTCTTGACTGTTGCCTGGTCAATGGCCTTGCCTTCGTACAGGCCGCCCTTCACCGTGGGCTTCGAGTCATTTTCCTTCGCAAAGTCGGTGAGCAACTTGGCAGCGGTGATGGCGTCCTTCGCCACCACAACGCCGGTCGGTCCCTTGAGCGCCTGGCCCATGAGTCCGGCTTCGTTCACCGCGCGCAGCGCGAGGGTGTTCTTAATGACGACGTACTCAACGCCGGCCTTGCGGAAACGGCGGCGGAGGGTCGTCATGGACTTCACATTGAGACCCGTGAAGTCCGTGTAATAGACCGCATCGGCGCCCGCGAGCTTGGCCTTCAAGTCGGCGACGAGCTTTTCCTTGTCGGATCGCTTCATCGTGGGTTACCGGTACGGGGTAGTGTCGATACGCAGGCCAGGCCCCATTGTGGAGCTGACGGCCACTGTCTTGACGTACACACCCTTTGACGCAGCGGGCTTAGCACGGATAATCTGATCCATGAACGCCGCGAAGTTCGTCTCGAGTGCGTCGAGCCCGAAGGAGACCTTGCCGATGGCAGACTGGACGTTGCCAGCCTTGTCGACGCGGAACTCAATCTTGCCCGCCTTCGTTTCCTTCACCGCCTGCGCGACGTTGAACGTCACGGTGCCAGCCTTCGGGTTCGGCATCAAACCACGGGGACCGAGCACGCGTCCCAGCTGACCGACCTGACCCATCTGGTCGGGCGTTGCGATCATAACATCAAAGTCCGTCCAGCCATCCTTGATTTTCTGGACGTACTCGGTGCCGACGAAATCGGCGCCGGCGGCCGTCGCTTCGTTCGCCTTTTCGCCGACGGCGATGACGAGGACGCGGACCGTCTTACCCGTTCCCGCAGGCATGATCACCGTGCCACGGACAACCTGGTCCGCGTGGCGGGGATCAACGCCGAGTCGCACGGCGATTTCGACAGTCTCATCGAACTTCGCGAATGCGGCGGTCTTGACGGCCTCGAGGGCAGTCTTCGGGGTGTGAACTACGCTCGTCTGAATCTTCTCAGCGGCGGCGCGGTACTTCTTGCCGTGCGTCTTCATCCCTTCACCTCCACACCCATGGACCGCGCAGCGCCGGCGACCATCGCCATAGCAGACTCG
Source organism: Gemmatimonas sp. (assembly GCA_043753285.1). Classification (GTDB taxonomy): domain Bacteria; phylum Gemmatimonadota; class Gemmatimonadetes; order Gemmatimonadales; family Gemmatimonadaceae; genus Pseudogemmatithrix. The sequence continues at coordinate 13,981 of JAYUWY010000371.1, forward strand.
AGGTTGTCGGTGTTGAGGTCGGGCATCTTGAGTTCGGCGATCTTCCGGACCTGCGCCTTGGTGATCGAGCCGACCTTGTTCCGGTTCGGCTGACCTGAGCCCTTTTCAATACCAGCTTCCTTCTTCACGAGGAACGCCGCGGGCGGCGTCTTCAGGATGAAGGTGAAGGACTTGTCGGCAAAAATCGTGATCTCGACCGGAAGAATCGCATCTTGTCCCTGCGTACGAGCGTTGAACTCTTTGCAGAACGACATGATGTTGATTCCCTGCGGACCGAGCGCGGTGCCGACGGGGGGCGCCGGGTTCGCCTTGCCT
>JAYUWY010000372.1:0-3066 GCA_043753285.1 Gemmatimonas sp.
GCCGCCGCGACAATCACGCGTTCTGGGCGGTACGCGCGGGTGTGCAGCGCACGCAAATCGGCAACAGTGAAGCTCTCCACCGTTTCGTTGGTGCCAAGAATGGAATAGCCGTGCGGGTGATCGCCCCAGAGGGCTTCCCCGTGCACTTCAAAAATGATGTCATCGGGCGTGTCCTCAACCATCGCTAACTCTTCGAGGATGACGCCGCGTTCGAGTTCGAGATCTGCCTCGCGCAATGCGGGGCGGAACATCAAGTCAAACAACACATCCGCCGCTTGCGGCAGATGCTCGTCGAGCACGCGCGCCTGAAACGACGTGTGCTCGCGTCCGGTGTACGCGTCGAGCGAGCCGCCGAGCGACTCGAGCGACAGCGCAATGTCCTTCGCGCTGCGCGTCTCGCTGCCCTTGAACACCATGTGCTCAAGAAAATGCGAGATGCCCATCTGCGCACGCGACTCGTGCAGTGATGCCGCGCGAACCCATGCCCCGATAGCAACCGACCGCACTCCCGGCATAAACTCCGAGAGTACGGTCAGTCCATTCGGGAGGACGGTCCGCTGCACGCCCCGTTCGGCCTGGCCGAGGGCGACTGCGACGGACGCCTCGGTCACTCGCGGCCGCGGCCTCCACGACCGCCACGGTCGCCGCTCCGCGGGCGATCGCTACGCGGCGGACGCTCGCCACCTTCGGCGGGTGCGCCTTCTGCGGCAGCTTCGGCACCTTCGGGCTTCGGCAACAGCGCCTTCATCGAGAGACGCAAGCGGCCACGCTCATCGCGCTCCACCAGCTTCACCGTCACCGTCTCGCCCTTCTTGACGATGTCTTCCGGCTTCTCGACGCGGTGATGACGCATCTCAGAGACGTGCAACAACGCTTCGGTGCCCGGCATAATCTCGATAAAGGCGCCAAACGCCGTCACCGACTTCACCGTGCCCGTGTACGTCTCGCCCACCACTGCTTCGGCCGTGATCGCCGCAACCATCTGACGTGCACGCTCCATCGCCTCCGCGCCAACCGCCGCGATGGTGACCAAGCCGCTGTCGTCGACGGTGACTTCTGCGCCCGTCTCGTCCTGAATGCCGCGGATCGTCTTGCCCTTGGGACCGATGAGGTCGCCGATCTTCTCGGGGTTGATGTTCACCGTGACAATGCGCGGAGCCCACGGCGACAGGTCCGGACGGACCGTCGAGAGCGCCTTATTCATTTCACCGAGAATGTGCAGGCGGCCTTCCTTGGCCTGCGCCAACGCTTCGGTCATGATCTTGAGGTCGAGACCCTGGATCTTGATGTCCATCTGAATGGACGTGATGCCCTGTTCGGTGCCTGCGACCTTGAAGTCCATGTCGCCGAGGTGGTCTTCGGTGCCGAGGATGTCCGTGAGGATCGCGTACTTCTTGCCTTCCTTGATAAGCCCCATAGCAACGCCAGCCACTGGAGCCTTGAGCGGGATGCCCGCGTCAAAGCACGCGAGCGAGCCACCGCAGATGGAAGCCATCGACGACGAGCCGTTAGACTCGAGGATTTCGCTCACGATGCGAATCGTGTACGGGAACTCCTCGAACGCCGGCAACACTGCCTGGATGGCGCGCTCAGCAAGCGCACCGTGACCGATCTCGCGACGGCCGGTGCCACGCATCGGCTTGGCCTCGCCCGTGGAGAACGGCGGGAAGTTGTAGTGGAGCATGAACGACTTCGTCGTCTCCTTCGCGTCGTCAATGTTGTCCATACGCTGGACGTCACCGGCGGTGCCAAGTGTCGCGACGACGAGCGCCTGCGTCTGGCCACGCGTGAAGAGCGCCGAGCCGTGCGCGCGCGGAAGCAGCGACGTGTCAACGGAGATGTCGCGCACAACGTTCGGCTTGCGGCCGTCGACGCGCAGACCAGTGCTGAGCACCTGATCGCGCAGCGAGTTGTACTCGATGTCGCCAACGATGATTCCGACGAGGTTGTGATGTGCGGGGTCGAGGACGGTCAACATCTCCGCCTTCACCTCTTCCTTCACCTTCTCGACGGCCTGGACGCGCGTGGCCTTGTCCTTCTGGTTGATCGCGGCTTCGATGCGCTTTTCAGCAGCCTTCGTCACCGTCTTCTTCACGTCATCAGGAATCTCAACGCCCGACCACGCCATCTTCTCAATCTTGCCGAGCTTCTTGATGAGCTCTTCCTGCATCGAGACGATCTCGCCGATGCCCTTCTGGGCAACCTTGAGCGCTTCCACAATGTCGGACTCAGAGACTTCAAGCGCGCCGCCTTCGACCATCATGATCGAGTCAGCCGAACCAGCGACCATCATGTCGAGGTCAGAGAACTCCAGCGCCTGGAACGTCGGGTTGAGCACCCACTTGCCTTCGATGCGGCCAACGCGAACGCCGGCGATCGGGCCTGCCCACGGAATCTTGCTCGCGCTGAGCGCGAACGAGGCACCAATGAGACCGAGCACGTCGTGGTCATTCTCCTGGTCAGCCGAGAGAACGTAGATCACGACCTGCACTTCGTTCTGGAAGCCTTCCGGGAACAGTGGGCGGATGGAGCGGTCGATGATGCGGCAGGAGAGAATCTCCTCGTCGCGCGGACGCCCTTCACGCTTGATGAAGCCACCGGGGATCTTGCCCGAGGCGTACATCTTTTCCTTGTACTCAACCGTCAGCGGGAAAAACGGGAGTGGGCTCTTCTTGTCGCTGACGGTGACGGCGCAAAGCAGCACAGTCTCGCCGTAGGTGACAAGTGCGGAGCCGGCGGCCTGCTTGGCCATACGCCCAGTCTCAATGATGAGGGGGCGGCCAGCGAAGGTCCGTTCAATGCGATGCATCATATGTAAGGTCTCTGCGTGCCCGGGATGGGCGATGACACACGAAGCGCGCGATCCGCATCAGTGCGGTCGCGCGCTCGTGAGGTGTGATGCGCTTAGTAGCGCAGGCCGAGGTCGGCGATCATCTTGCGATAAGCGTCGATATTCGAACGCTGCAAGTACTTCAGCAACCGCTTACGCTGACCGACCATCTTGAGGAGACCACGGCGACCGTGGTGGTCCTTGTGGTGGGCGCGGAAGTGCTCCGTGAGGTAGTT
>JAYUWY010000373.1:0-3063 GCA_043753285.1 Gemmatimonas sp.
GATCCATCGAGCACGTGATGTTTGAGCATGATGACACAGTCCACCATAAACTGCAGATACTGGTAGCGCGTGTCGGATTGATCAAGCTTCTGCGTGATAATTGCCGTCAACTTGCTCGCGCGGAGCCAATCGCGAATACGATAGATCTCTTGGCGCTCTGCGACCGGATCGTTGAGCAAGGAGAGAAGCACGTCAATCCCGTCGAAAACGATGCGCGTCGTGCCGTTCTTCTTCGCGATGCCGCCCACCATCTCCAGCATACCGACGAGATCAAACTCACCGGCTTGGACAACGTCGGGCGAGAGTTGCGCATCAATGAAGATGAGCTTTCGCTTCGCGAGTGCCGGCAAATCCCATCCAAAGGCCGCCGCGTTCGCCATAATTTGTTGCGGACTTTCCTCGAACGCGACGAAGATGCCCGCCTCGCCTTGCTTGCGCGCTCCGTGCACAAGCGTCTGCAGAGCAAGGATTGTCTTACCGCTCCCCGGTCCACCCGCGATGAGTGAGTTCCGATTGCGCGGCAGTCCGCCGGAGGTAATCTCATCGAGCCCTTGAATGCCCGTAGGCATTTTGGCAATCGGCTTGATACGGGCTGGCGACACTCTGGTAGCGATACAGCCTCCGGCGCTTAGCAGTCGCCGTGCGGTGACGTCCGCCGCACAGCAATGCCTACGCACGTACGCTGGGGCGACAGACCCCAATTTGATATCGCACAAATGGACTAGCTCGTTGACGACGCGTCAGCCGCCAGCGCCCGGCTACCACCAGCAACCGCTCAGCGACACCGTGCACAGCTCCGACGGGCGCGTGTGATCGTCGGGGTCCACCACGATGTACGCCATGTCGCTCCGGTCGGGCATCGCCACGATGCCTTCGACTTTGTCACTCGTGGCGCGCCCGGATTCGTCGGTCAGTGGCGCGTAGCGCAGGTGGCCGCGCGCCGGAATGATGCCAATCACCGACCCACTCACGCGACCATCCTCCGAGGCATCCTTCGACGCTTCCGCCGCCGCCGTGTACAGCAGCACATCACCCGCGAGCGCGGCGTCGGTGAATCCAAGAGGCAAGCCATCCAATTCGCCGAGCGCGTATTTCGTGACAGCGGTGAGCCGCGGGACCGGAGCGCTTGCGGGGTCGCGGAGATACGCAACGAGAGCACTCGTCTCGAGTTCCGCGGTTGCGTTGACCGGCAGACGCCCACCCTTCGCCGCGCCGTTTCCGCGCGAGAAAAGCCGCAGCGCACCCTTCACCGCGAGCGCACCCTCGATGTTGATGTCACTGCCCGCAAACGCGGCGACGTCCTCAAAGCCGAGGTACAGCGATTCAGCGTCAATCAGCGACACGCGCGGCGTGCGCGACGCGATGGATTCGATCGTGACAATGCGTCGCCGGCGCTTCTTGCTGCCAGAGCCAAGCGCGAGAAAGAGCGTTCCGCTCGGGCCCTCAATGGTGCAACACGCTTCGAGGTCGAACTTAAACTTCTTGTTACCGCGATTGTCGTCAAAGTGCCGCTTCCCTTCCTCGCCGGCGGGCAGCGTGATGGCCCGGGCGAGCGCAGTCTTCGGATCGACCAGCGCGACAAAGTTTGCGTCGTCTTGCACAAGACCCAGACGCGCACCGACCCAGGTGAGACTGGATCCGGCGCGCACGTGCGGCGGGCGATCGAGCGCCGCGCTGGCCTTGGCACGATAGAGCAGTGGACGACGGTCCACGATAGTCGCCGACAGCGCGGGGTCGAGCGTCGCCTTCCGCACAGCAACGCGCTCGCTCTGCTTCCGATTCTCCATCCATACAATGTGCTCGAAGCCTCGTCCAAACTGAAGCGCGCATGAACGCGAGCCGCCACTGGCTACCCCGACGTTGCGTTCGGCGTATGTTGCGGTGTGAGACTCTGGCTCGACGCCGACGCCGCACCTCGTGCGGTCAAAGAGATTTGTTATCGCGTCTCGGAGCGCCTGAAGCTCGAGACGATTCTCGTCGCGAACATGCGGCTGCAACTACCGCTGGGCTACCCGCATCTCTCCGCAGTGCGCGTGGAAGGCGGACCGGACGTCGCTGACCGGTACATCGCGGAGCACGCGGTCGCGGGTGACGTGGCGGTCACGCAGGACATTCCGCTGGCGGCACTGCTCGTGCCCAACGGCGTGCGCGTGATTGATCCGCGCGGCGACGAGTACACGCCGGAGACCATCGGCGAGCGACTCTCGGTGCGCGATTTTATGGAAGGCCTGCGCAGCACCGGCGTTGATACGGGCGGGCACGCCGCGTACGGCGACAAAGAGAAGCAGCGGTTTGCCAACGCGCTCGATCGCATTCTGGCCCGAAAAGCCTAGCGCTTACGCTTCGTCGACGAGCGTGCCGTAGTCCACGAACAACTCGTCGCCTGCCGCGATGTCTTCCATCGCTTCAAACCACGCGCCGTCGTCAATCGAACGCACGTTTGGTGTCTCTGAGTGATTCAAGAAGCTCACCAAGTCCATCTGCTTAAATCCGTGCTTCGGTACAAAGTACTGCCCGTCATCAAACAAGCAGTACGTCTCCACCAAGTGTCGCGAGTGCTCGGGCAGCGCATCAACCTCCGCGCGCGGCACGCTGATATAGCCGTCATCATCGAGCGGCGGCGTGAAAATGTCGCGGCAGCCTTTTGTAATCGGGCGAATTGCGAACACGCCAATTCCAGCCACGGTGGAGGGGCGGACGATGACGTACGTATCGTGGCGGAGTTCGCGGAGCAAACGTTCGACGGGCATGGTACGAAATCTAGCGACGCCCGCCCGCCTTCTGTGCGGCAGCAACCACGCGCTCCATAGGTTCCGTCCATCCGTGCAGCGCGAGATCGAACAATCCCCAGTGCACGGGCAGCATCACAGCGCCACCCACCTGTTGATGCGCGAGCACCGCCTGCTCGGGACCCAGATGCACGTCGGCCCACATCGCGTCGTACGCGCCGGCCTCAATCATCGTGAGATCGAACGGACCAAGGCGCGTGCCGATATTCTCAAACTCGTCATGCATCGCCGTGTCGCCACTATAGAACACGCGATGCGCCGCGCCGCGAAATGC
>JAYUWY010000374.1:0-3058 GCA_043753285.1 Gemmatimonas sp.
AGAATTTCATCCAAGTGTGCACGACGTCGCCGTGTCTCTGCGCGGGTGCCGATAAGGTCGTTGAGGCCTTCCTCGAGCACACCGGCTGCAAGGAACTCGGTCTGACCTCTCCGGACGGCAAGTACACCGTCATTGAAGTCGAATGCCTCGGCGCATGTGGCTTTGCAACGCCCGTGCAGATCAACGAGGACTACGTCGAAAACGTGACCCCTGAAAAGGTCCCCGAAATTCTCGCGGGGTTGAAGCAGTGATCTCACGTCTCAAGTCTCACGTCTCAGGTCTCCGCTGATGGGATACCCGCATAAGTCGCACCCAAGAGAGACTCCCGTCCTCAGCAAGCACTTCGGCAACCCCGAAGCTCGCAAGCTCGACACTTGGAAGTCATTCGGCGGATACAAGGCGCTGCAGCAGGCGCTCTCCACTGATCCCGTCGCCATTCAGGAAATCGTGAAGGCATCCGGCCTGCGTGGCCGCGGTGGCGCCGGCTTCCCGACGGGCCTCAAGTGGTCGTTCATGAAGCTCGGCGACGGCAAGCCGCATTATCTCGCTTGCAACGCCGACGAATCTGAGCCGGGCACGTTCAAGGATCGCGAGATCATGCGTTGGACGCCGCACGCCCTCATCGAGGGTTGCGCAATTGGCGCGTACGCGATTGGTGCAGAGATCGCATACATCTACGTGCGCGGCGAGTTCACTGAGTGCATCAAGGTGCTCGAGGACGCGCTATCAGAAGCACGCGCAGCTGGTATCATCGGCAAGAACGCGATGGGCAGCGGTAAGACGATTGAGGTGTGGGTCCACCGCGGTGCGGGCGCGTACATCTGTGGCGAAGAAACCGCCCTGATGAACTCGCTCGAAGGCAAGCGTGGCAATCCGCGCATCAAGCCGCCGTTCCCGGCGGTCAGCGGATTGTTCGGTATGCCGACGACGATCAACAACGTCGAGACGCTAGCTGCCGTGCCGCACATTCTCAACAACGGCGCCGAGTGGTACAAGGCGATGTGCTTGTCGTCGCCCAAGAGCACGGGGTCGAAGTTGTTCTCCGTGTGCGGCAACGTGACGAAGCCGGGCAACTACGAAGTCGTGATGGGATTCTCCTTCAAGGAGTTCCTGTACGATCTCTGCGGCGGTCCGCTGGCGGGTCGCAAGTTCAAGGCGCTCATCCCAGGCGGTTCGTCGGTGCCGGTCATCACCATCGAAGAAGCTGAGTCGGTGAAGATGGACTACGAGGGATTCCTCGAAGTGGGTACGATGCTTGGCTCTGGTGGCGTAATCATTTTTGATGACGCCCAGTCGATGCCGCGGCAGTTGGCGCGCCTCGCACGCTTCTACGCGCACGAAAGCTGCGCACAGTGCACTCAGTGCCGCGAAGGCACCGCGTGGATGACGAAGATTCTTGAGCGCATCGTCGCTGGCAACGGCACGTTCGAAGATCTCGATACGATTTTCGATCTCGCCGAGAACATGACGGGCAAGACGATCTGCGTGTTGTCGGATTCCTGCGCGGCACCGGTGACGAGCGGCATTCAGCGCTTCCGCGGTGAGTTCGAAGCGCTCATCAAGGGCAAGCGCTCGAGCAGCGTGGCGGTGGGCGTATGAGCACGACTGTGAATTTGACCATTGAGGGACGGCAGGTTTCCGTCCCAGCGGGAACGAGCATCCTCGAAGCGGCCAAGGTCGCTGGCGTGCTCGTGCCGCACTATTGCTACCACCCTGGTCTTCCTGTGGCCGGCGTTTGCCGCATGTGCCTCGTGGAAGTCGAGAAGGCTCCAAAGCTCGCGCCGTCGTGCGCGACGTCGGTGGCTGAAGGGCAGGTAGTGCACGTCTATTCTGAGAAGGCACTCGAAGCCCGCAAGGGTGTGCTCGAGTTGTTGCTCATCAATCATCCGCTCGACTGTCCCATCTGCGATCAGGCGGGTGAGTGCGAGCTGCAGGACTACACGTTCCAAGAAGGCCGTGCAGACTCGCGTTATCACGAGCCCAAGCGCTTCAATCCCGTGGAAGACTTCGGTGGCGACGTTCTCTACGTCACCAACCGCTGCATTCTCTGCACGCGTTGCGTCCGCTTCATGGAAGACGTGCACCAGGACACGGTGCTCGAAGTCTGCGAACGCGGCGATCGTGCCGTGATTGGCAAGGCCATGGACGCCGATCTCACGCAGCCGTGGGCCGCGAACGTGATTGACCTCTGCCCAGTCGGCGCGTTGGTCTCCAAGGACTTCATGAACAAGGCGCGTGCGTGGGAGCTCGACCGCACAGCGTCGGTGTGCACGGGCTGCTCGCAGGGTTGCAACAGCATCATCGAGACCCGCGATAACACCGTCATGCGTATGAAGCCGCGCTCCAACGACGCGGTGAATCATTTCTATCTCTGCGACGAAGGCCGCGCCGATTATCGCTGGATGAATCGTCCGGATCGTCTGCAGGCGCCGAAGATCAAACTGCACGATGTATTGTCGCCAGTGGATTGGGACATCGCGTATGGCGAGGCCAAGAAGGCGTTGAATGGCAAGCGCGCGTACGTCGTCGCGTCGCCAAAGCTTTCTAATGAAGCGCTGTTCCTGCTGAAGCAGATCATCGCGAAGTCGGGCGGTGAAGGCGTCTTCCGCTGCGAGACTGGCCCCGAAGCACCGCTGCCTGGTGTGAAGGATCTCTCACTGCGCGCTGACCGTGCACCGAACGTGAATGGCGCCGAGTTGCTCGGCTTCAAGCGCAATGACAAGGACGTGCTCGCTGGCCTCAAGGACGGCGACGTGCTCATTCTCGCCGACGATGAGCTCGGCGGAGTTGATGTGAGCAAGGCCGCGAAGGCTAGCGCGATCATCGTGATCGGCACCGTGCTGCCGGTTGGCATTCCGACGCCGCTCGTCGTGCTGCCCATCGCCAACGTCTCAGAGGAAGAAGGCACGTTCACGAATCTCCGTGGCCGCGTGCAGCGTTTCTTGCAGGCGAAGGCCGCTCCTGGCCTCGCGCGTCCGAGCTGGTTCGCACTCGCTGACTTGAACGCCGCGTTGGGCGTGAAGAGCGACTACTTCTTGCCGAGTGCTGTGTTTACTGC
>JAYUWY010000375.1:0-5982 GCA_043753285.1 Gemmatimonas sp.
TTCGAGTATGCCCGCCGCGAGCGCAACCGTCCGCCTATCGGACGCACAACTCATCACGAACCTCGCAGGCGATTGGCGACTCGAACTCGGCACCCCGCAGTTCGAAACCCTCATCGCTGCGGCGCTCGCGGCTGATGCCACGCCCCCCACCGCCGCGCGTACGCTCGCCTTCGATTCCTCCGCACTCGGCGCCTGGGACAGCAGCCTGCTGATCTTCGTGCAACAGGCACAAGCGTACGGCGAATCGAAGGACGTCGCTGTAGACACCGCCGGCCTGCCCGCGCAAGTCACGCAGATGCTCGCGCTCGCATCCGCCGTGCCGGAGCGCAAACTCCCGACGCCCGCCCCTGCCCCACCACGCGTCGCGCAGATTGGCCTCGCCGGTATCGCCGCGTGGGATTCCTCAGTCGCAGGCGTCACGTTCCTCGGCGAACTCGTCGAAGCCACTTCGCGCCTCGTCACAGGCCGCGCGCATATGCAGTGGCGCGCGTTCTGGGTGGTGGTGCAATCCAACAGCTCAGGCGCGCTGCCCATCGTCACACTGATTGCGCTGCTGGTCGGCGTGATCATCGCGTTCCTAGGCGCTGTCGTGCTCGACCGCTTTGGTGCGGGCTACTACGTCTCGTACCTCGTGGGCTACGGCATGCTGCGCGAGATGGGCGCGCTGATGACGGGCATCATCATCGCGGGACGCACGGGCGCGGGGTTCGCCGCCGAACTAGGCAGTATGAAGATCACGGAAGAGCTGGATGCGTATGCGACGCTTGGTGTGTCGGCAGTCGATCATCTCGTGTTGCCGCGTATGCTCGGGCTGTTTGTGATGATGCCGCTGCTGGTGCTCTACGCTGACGCGGTGGGCATTCTCGGTGGACTGTTGGTGGCGGTCACGCTGATTGATCTCACACCCACGCAGTTCCTCACGGGCATGCTGAGCGCAGTAGAACTCTCGGACGCGCTGCTCGGAATCTTCAAGGGCGCGGTGTACGGATTCATCATCGGGTTCGCCGGCTGTTGGCACGGCCTGCGCACAGGCAGTGACGCGAGCGCAGTCGGTAAGTCGGCGACGTCGGCGGTGGTGCTCGGCATCACGATGATCATCGTCGCAAACGCAGTGATCGATTGGTTGGCGGCGCTATGGAAGATCTAACCGTGCCGGTGCAAGTGACGAACCTCACGATGAAGTACGACTCGCTCGTCGTGATGAAAGATCTCTCGTTCCAAGTGGAACGCGGTGAGGTCTTCGTGATTATGGGCGGCAGTGGCAGCGGCAAAAGCACGCTGCTCAAGCATCTCATTGGTCTCAAGACGTCGCCTGCAGGCGCGGTGCGCATCAACGGCGAAGATCTCTCGGCGGCTGATGTTACTGCGCGCAAGAAAGTGCTGCGGCAGATTGGCGTGCTCTACCAAAACGGCGCGCTGTGGAGTGGCTTGACGCTGGCCGAGAATGTGGCGCTGCCGCTGGAAGAGTTGTCGGAGCTTTCGCCGTCGGCAATCGCTGAAGTGGTATCGCTCAAGCTCTCGCTGGTGGGATTGCACGGCTACGGCGATTTCTATCCCTCAGCCATTTCCGGCGGTATGCGCAAGCGTGCCGCACTGGCGCGCGCGATTGCGCTCGACCCGCAGGTGTTATTCTTCGACGAGCCATCGTCGGGGCTCGATCCCATCTCGGCGAGTCGCCTAGATGATCTCATCATCGCGCTCGCCAAAACACTCGGCACAACCATCGTCGTCGTGACGCACGATCTCGCGAGCATTTTTCGCATCGCCGACCGCGCGCTGTTCCTCGACATCTCACAACGTACAATGACGGCACTCGGACATCCTGCCATGCTGCGCGACCATCCCCCCAACGACGAAGTCCGTCGCTTTCTCATGCGCGACAGCGGGAGCAACCAATGAGTGTACGCGCAAATCCGACGGCCATCGGCGCCTTCCTTATAGGTGCTGTGGTCATCGCCATTGTCGGCCTCTCTGTGCTGGCATCTTCGACGTGGTTCCAGAAGCACTCCACGTTCATCAGCTTCTTCGCCGAGTCAATCAACGGGCTTGAGCTGGGCGCGCCAGTGAAGTTTCAAGGCGTGCCCATTGGCTCGGTGACGGCAGTGGAGATTCAGATTGACCGCCAGGGCAAGACGTTTCAGGTGCCGGTGCAGTATGAGATTGACTTGGAGCGCCTGCAGACGGTGCGCGGCTCATTTGTAAATCTTGAAGATCCGGCGGTGCTCAAGGAGCAGATTGCAGACGGACTTCGCGTGCGCTTGCAGATGGAGAGTTTCGTCACGGGCCAGCTGTACCTCGAGCTGAGTTACAACCCCGATGCGGCGGCGCCGGTGCCTGAACCGCGCGCTACCGAATTCCCTGAGTTGCCCACGTCGCCGTCGTTGATGGCGGCGCTTGGCACCGGCGCGGGCAGCGTGGTGCAAGACGTGGTGAAGGTGCTGTTTCAGGTGAACGAGTTGCTCGCCGACATTGATATGCCAGAGATCAACGCGGCCGTGGTGTCGACTGCGCAAGCCGTGCAACGCCTGGTGAACGCACCGGAGATTCGCCAAGCATTGGCCGACATGCCCGTGGCCACTGCGCAGGTGACGCGCACGATGGTGGCGGTGGAGAAGCTTGCGATTACTGCAGACAGCGCGATTGGCCCGATTGGCATACAAGCCGAGCGTGCGACGTCGGAGTTGGCGACGGCGCTGCAGGCATTGCGTCGCACATTGGAGCAAACAGAAGGACTGCTCTCAATGGACTCTGGTATTGGCTACGAACTACAAGGCGCGTTGGCGAGCCTCAAGGAAGCCGCCGATGCCCTGCAACTGCTCACCACAACGCTTGAGCAGAGTCCTGACATCCTGTTGCGCGGCAAGAAGCCGCCGGAGAGGCGGCCGTGAACCACATGACGAAACGAAGCGCATTGATGCTCGCCGCGTGCGCGCTGGTGATGACGGGGTGTTTCAAACTCGCGCGCACATCGCCGCCAGTGGAACGCTACGTCGTGGGCGGTGCGATGCTCACGCGGATGGACACAACGTCCAGTGACACCACGGCGCTTTCTATTGGACTGCGCCGGCTTGATCTCGCGCCGTACTTAGCGACGCTGGCAATCGTCGTGCGGCGTGCGGACAATCAGATTGTCACCACCGGCTTTCATCGGTGGGCGGAAGGGCCGAGCACCGGACTGAATCGCGCGGTGTCTGGGTATATCGCCAACGCGCCGGGCATTCGCTCCGTAGATATGGCGCCGTGGCCGGTGCGCGCGGAGCACGACTATCTCGTGCAACTGCACGTGACGCGCTTTGAGGGTGAAGAGCCCGAGCGCGGTGGACCCGCCGAGGCGCACGTGTTGGCGACATGGGAGATTGTGCGGCCGGATGACGGTACGATTCTCGCACGCGGGGTGACGGACTATCGCGCGCGCGATTGGGCGATTGACGATTATCGCGGCTTGGTGTCGCGACTGGATTTGGGGCTGGTGACGGTGTCGCGAGATATCGTGGCGTGTTTGCGGAAGCTGGGGCCGCCGCCGGCGGCGGCTACGGTGATTTGTAGCTAGGGCGCGCGGGCGGCGGTCCGGTTAGACTTCTCCGCTCCCCGTCGCCGCACCGCACCCATAGTCCCGTTGTCAGCAAATGAATCGGACGCTCGCCGTTGCACTGCTGTCAGTGCTTCTCGCCGCCGCGCCGCTTACAGCGCAATCTAGCGCGCGCACGGTCACCGTCTTCGGTCGCGTCTACGACTCGCAGACGAAAAGCGCGCTCCCGTTTCTCACGGTGCGCCTCAGCACTGAACGCGACAGCACGTTCGTCGGTGGGCGACTCACGGATAGCACCGGCGCGTTCACGTTCACGGGCTTAAGCCGCGGCACGTATCGCCTCGAGGTACGGCGCATCGGCTATGCGCCGTTGACTCAGCGCGTGCTCGTCGGTGAGTTGAGCGCTTTTCTCGATCTGGGCGTCCTCGAGTTAACGGCGGCCACAACGCAACTGGGACAGGTTGTGGTCACATCCACCGTCGCCGAAGTCGCCGCCGCGATGGATCGGAAGTCGTACCAAGTGGGCGACAACGTCGCGCAGGCGGGCGGATCGGTGCTGCAAGCGATGGCCACGCTCCCGGGTGTGACGGTTGGCCAAGACGGGCGCGTGCAACTGCGTGGAAGCGAGCAGGTAATCGTACTAATTGACGGAAAGCAGACCGCGCTCACCGGCGCCGGATCGCAAAGCGGCCTCGCGAATCTTCCCGCGTCCGCCATTCAGAGCATCGAGATTATCAACAACCCCGGCGCACGCTACGACGCCAACGGCAGCGCGGGCATCATCAATCTCATCCTCAAGAAGGAAGAGCAGCAGGGATTCAACGGCACGCTCGGATTTGTGGGTGGCGCTGGTGCGTTGTCATCGCGGCGCAAGAACCTGCCCTCGGTGCGCGATCAGTTTCAGTTCACGCCAAAGCTGAATCCGTCGTTCTCACTGAACTACCGGCGCGGAGGCACGAATAGCTTTTTGCGCGGCGATTGGCTGCACTCGCCAACGCTCAACAAGAATGAGTTCGCCACGCGGAACTACGGCGACACAGCGCTCGTCATTCAGCAGATGATGCGCAACCGTCGCACGGACTACGCAACATTGGGCGCCGGTGTGGACCACGCGCTCGACGAGCACCGCACGCTGAGCATCTCGGGCTTCGTGAATCAAGAGACCATCATCGATCACGGTGATAATCCCTACTTCAACAACGACACCAGCGATCGCTACCGCCTCTGGCAGTTTCTTGAAGACGAAGTGAAGTACACGGCGTTCGCGTCAGCGGTGTTGACGCGTCGGTTTCAGCAGCCGGGTCACTCCGTTGCCATCACGAGCAACTACTCGTTTCACCGCGAGGACGAGAAGTACTTCTTCACCAACACGCTGGATTCCACGACGGGCCAAGACGCGTTCGCGCTGCTCTCGGACGAGCACGTGGTGGACGTGAACGTCGATTACGTTCGCCCGCTGCGCCAAGGGCGCGTGGAACTGGGCTTCAAGGGGCGTTACCGCTCCATCCCCGTGGACATGCAGTTCTTTCCGGGACCACAGTCGCCCATTGATAGCGGCGCTGGCGGCTGGGCGACGTACCGCGAGCAGATCCCTGCGCTCTATGGCAACTATGTATTTGAGAGCGAGCGCATTGAGCTCGAAGGCGGACTGCGCGTGGAGACGGTGCACGTGAACTACGACGTGAATCCGGATCACAACACGTATGAAAGCGATGGGTATCGCTACGTGCAGCCGTTTCCGAACGTGCGCGTGGCGTACAAGTTCGACGACGACCACAAGCTCTCGCTCTTCTTTAATCGTCGCGTGGATCGTCCCAACGAAGTGGACATCCGCATTTTTCCGAAGTACGACGAGCCTGAGCTCATCAAAGTCGGTAATCCGGGCCTTCGCCCGCAGTTCACCACATCACTCGACCTCGGCTACAAGACCAGCTGGGCGCGCGGCAGCATTTACGCGGCGGCGTACCATCGCACGACCGACGCAACGATCACGCGCATCGCGACGCAGGCCTCGGGGAGTCCCCTGCTCTACAACGTGTTTCAGAACGCGGGACGCAGTTGGGTGACGGGATCGGAAGTCGTGTGGCAGCAGGTGGTGTCGAATCTCGTGACGTTGAGTGCCAACGGCACGGTCTATCGCAACACGGTGGGCGCGTTCACGGTTGTGAATCAGTATCCAGAGCCCGTGAGCTACTCCGCGGAGCGTCAACGGTTGGTGTCGGGCAACGTGAAGTTGAATGTGTCGTTGCGCAGTGCGAGCACGTGGGACGCGCGGGTGACGAGCACGTACCTCGCGCCAGATCTGTTGCCGCAAGGGCGCATTGACTCGCGCTACTCGCTCGATGCGGGGCTGCGCCGGAGCGTACAGCGTGGGCGCGGGGAGATCGCGGTCAATGCGAGCGATCTGTTGAATACGATGCAGGTGCGTCGGACGATTCGAGGGACGGACTTCA
>JAYUWY010000376.1:0-14048 GCA_043753285.1 Gemmatimonas sp.
AGCAGCGAGCTCAGCACTTGGCGGCGCGCGCGATCTTCTGGTGCGGCGGCTTTGAGCTCGGTGCGCAGATCTACCACTTTCACCTCAGGCAGCGCGCCTCCACCGACTCGGTCCGGCAATGACAGCAATCCGTAGCGGCCGTCCTTTGCGTTGACCCAAGTCTCGAGCGATGGCGTCGCGCTGCCGAGCACAATGCGTGCGCCAGTCTCACGTGCGCGCATCATCGCGACTTCGCGTGCGTGGTACCGCGGCGTCTCGGCTTGTTTATAACTCGACTCGTGCTCTTCGTCGACGATGATCGCGCCAAGACTCGCGAGCGGCGCGAAAATGGCAGAGCGCGCACCGACCGCAATGCGGCGCTCGCCGCGCTGCAGGGCACGCCAGGCGTCGAGTCGTTCGCCGTCGCTCAAGCCAGAGTGCAGCACTGCCACTTGATCGCCAAATACCGCGCGAAAGCGATCCACCGCTTGCGGCGTGAGGGCGATCTCTGGCACCAAAACAATCGCGGACTTGCCTTGGTTGATGACGATCTCTTTGAGCACTTCCAGATACACGAGCGTTTTTCCGCTGCCCGTGATGCCGTGCAGGAGCGTCACGGCGCCGGGCGCGCTGTTTACGATGCTTTTGACCGCGCTGCGCTGCGCAGGTGTTGGCGTGACGGCTGCGGGTGCGTGCAGTGCGCGCGTCGCAAACGGATCGCGCAGTCGCGTGGCGTTCTCGATGCGCGCTACGCCGCGCTTCACTAGACCGTTCACCACCGATGCTGTGCAGCCCAGTTGATCGATGAGATGCACAATGGGCGCGCGCCCGCCGAGCTGTTCGAGTAGTTCGTATAACTGTCGCTGCTGCGGCGCGCGCTTGAACGCTTCGTCGCGCGCGAGCAGCGTCGGCATCTCAGTGTTGATGACGAGCAAGCGTTCTTGTTTGCCGAGTGCATCGGGGCGCGATGCAACGCCAAGCGCGGCGGGCAGCACGGCGCGACACACGAGCCCCAGCGGCGCGATGTAGTACTCGCTGATCCATTTGCACACCGCGAGGAGATCAAGCGGCAGAGCTGCATCGCGATCGGGGACATCAACGAGCGGTTTTGCTTCTTTGTCGCCGAGCGATGTGCCATCGCTTTCGCCAACGCAGATGCCGATGACGCGCTTGCCGCGCACCGTGGCAACGACGCGACTCCCAATGAGCACGGGATGCCGCGTGTTCTCTGGGACGGCGTAGGTGAAGGTGCGCAGCAACGGGAGAGGGAGCGCGACCTCGACGAGGCGCGCGGTCACGCCGGCCGCGAGGCGCGAACCGGCGGCTCTTCGCGAATGCCGCTCTCGTGCATCCACTGATGGATGGCGTCGGCAACATCGTGTCCGCGCTGGTAGCGCGCGTTGGGATCCTTCTCAAGCAACGACATCACGATTTCGCCGAGTCCAAATGGAGTGTCTGGCGCGGCTTCGAGAATCGGCTTGGGGAGTTCGTGCACGTGCTTGTATCCGATGGCGTAACCATCGGTACCATCAAACGGCGTGGTGCCGCAGAGGCATTCGTACAGCATCACGCCAACCGCGTAGAGATCAGCACGGCCATCCACGAAGCGACCCATCGCCTGCTCAGGCGCCATGTAGTGCGGCGTGCCCATCGCGCGGCCGCCGGCAGTCATACGGCCGTGAAAGTACGCGGTGGCGATACCGAAGTCCGTGAGAATCGCGTTGCCGTCGGTATCGAAGAGCACGTTGTCTGGCTTCACGTCGCGATGAATCACGCCATGGCGCGAGGCGTAGTCGAGCGCAGTGGCCACCTGCGCGGCGACGCGTGCAGCGCGCGCGGGCAGAATCGTGCGATCGCGCATCAAGTCGTCGGCCAGGCATCCACCGCCGAGGAACGGCAAAATGAGAAACACTGCATCGTCTGTTTCGCCGTAGTCGAGCGGCGCGCAGATGAACGGATGCAACAAACGACTTGCCGCTTCGGCTTCGCGCTTGAAGCGTGTGCGCATCTCGACGTCACGCGCGAGATGCGCGTGCATCACCTTCACGGCGAGCGGGCGGTCGAGCAGGTGGTGGCGCGCTTCGTAGACGTCGGCCATGCCGCCTGAGCCAATACGGCGCACGATGCGATAGCGGTGGCCGGTGGCGTGACGGAGCGCCGTGATGAGATGGTCGGGCGCTTCTACCGCTGACGGGATATCGGGCAGGGCGCGCGCGCACTGCGCGCATTGGCGGAGTGCGCTTCGATTCCAGGTACCGCAGTCGGGGCAGAACACGCAGTGGAATCTGCACGGGGCGCGGGGGGAAGGCTACCGCGCGGTCGCTACGGTTCTCCAGTTAGTGCGCGCGACTCAGTCGATGCCACTTCGCCGGGGCAACTCGCTGAAGTTCTCCAGCCAGACGACGCCGTGCGATCTGAGCTCCACTTCGAAGACTTCTGCGAACACTACTTCGACGAATCGAACAGCGGCTTCCGTGTCCTGCCCAAATCGATGACGAGTACTTTGCTCCGCGTTCCGTTAATAGGGATGTCACTCGCATCCGTTGTTTCGAAATACGAGAGTTGTTGCGCCTCGAGAACCGCCTTTAGACGCTCATAGCCCGGCTCGTGCCCCTCAACGAGTGAAAGTCGTAGGCGCCAACCGCGCACTCGATTGCGACCGGTCGCGGGGGGCTGGGCAACAGTTACACAAACGCAGTGTCAGAGGATGGTTGGGAGCAAGCCTCGCAGTGCCCGGAGCAACTCTTCTTCCGATCGAAAGTCAGCGCGTTCTAGCCCTCCGCTCGCGCCTGGCGAGATGTAGCTGACCTCATCGTCGTGCAACAGCAACTGCAACCCGCCTGAAGTTAGCTTCAAGAGAACCTGTCTTTGGTCAGAGAAAAAAGGTACGTCGCCCGATCGCACCTCTCGAACCTCAAGTCGAAGACCCCGCACAGCGAGCGCATCGAGGACAACCTGCTCGGCCTTTCGTTGGAAGGCAGAAAGAGCTGGGGTTTCAGTCATGGCTTGGCTCCTGAAGCGCGGAGGTAGTCTTCGATCTTTCCCAGATCGATGATGTCAATCTTCTTGGCGCCTGCTGCGCGCTCCACCGCTCCGCCAGCGGCGCGAAACACGTAGCGTCCGCCATCTGAGGCTCTCGAAACGCCCACCCGGACAGTTTGACCGGAGTTAGCGCTTCCACCCTTTCCAAAGAGCGCTCTTCCCACCGGAGAGCCGAGCGCGCGGCTAGCGACTGCTCTCACCGGACCAGACGTAGCGAGCGTCGCTCCCTCGCGAATAGCTCCGGCTGTTGCAGAGCCCAGTGCGATGCTCGCGGCCGCCCCGCTGAGTTCTCCCGCGAGATAGGCGCCCGAACCCTTATCGATCACGCCATTGGCATCAATCGCATCTCGAATGTGGTCTGTCAGTCCGAATGTGATCGCGTCACCAAATCCAGCAGAGGCGTTGGCTAGGGCGCATAGCCATTTCGGCGGACACAGTCCAAAGGGATCGGAATGGTTAATCGGATCCCCACCCGCATACCCATACAGGTTGAACCCACCCGCCACCCCAATCGGGTCTTCCTGCGTGGACTGGCCTGCCTAGGAATCGTAGTGCAGCACGGCCACTGAGCGCCACCTACCGAACCGCCGTTGGTGCTGGCAGCGGCTGCGCCGCAGCAGCAGAACTATGAGTTAGGGACTGGCGAGCTTTTTCCGAGCTCCTTCGATCAGCCTCTCGGTTCCGGGCAGCCTCGCGGCGAAGGCAATCTCTTCGTTCACGCAACGCTCCTCAATGCGGCGGCGATGTCGCATGTACGGGATGCCGAGCGCCGAGATTCGCGCGTGAGCGGCCTCGTGTACAATCGTCATCGCCACCGCTTCAGGGAGTTGCCGCTCGACGACAGATGCTTCGACCGCGAGTGTCCGCAGGTGGTGCCAGTACTGTCCCGCCCACGGATACCCGCGTACAACGGCAATCTGTGGCGCGCGCCGGGCCAGACCCGCGATCACCCGCGGCTGCACGCGGTTGATCAAGCTGACGACGTCGACAACCTCCGCCATTGCCCGTGCTCCGGACTCGTCCAGTGTCAGATCGACGACGACGAGTCCTAGGACGTGACTTCGTGGTGCCGAGCGGGCTACCCATCGGAGCGCAATCGAGCCGAGCCACTGTCGCACGGACTCGCGACACTCTTCGAGTCGAACTAGGCTAGGTCTCTCCGGCATCTTCACGGTGTATCGAGTTGAGGTGTTGCGGTGGTGCTGTCACGGCCACGTTTGTTGTTGTCGTTCTGACAATTGGTCTGTTCTGCCGGCGGCTTGTCGCCACACGGGTTTGTGGGAGTGGCAGGGACATTTGTAGAGGTGCTCAGTGCAAGCCCTGCGGCAAGAATCAAGGTTCTGAGATCGCGCGCGGCCTTGCTTGCCCACGCCACAATTCCATCTGCGTTGTCAGCGACCTCGCCTGCCACACCTCCAATAGCCGCACCTCCCACAGCGAACAGTGGGACAATCACGGGCGCACCGGCTGCACACACTCCGGCTGTTCCCACCGTGCAAACGCCAGTGAACAGTATTCCCGCTGCTGCTCCGGCGGCCGCTCCCGCTGTTGCACCTACGACGCTGCACGGGACTCGCCTTCCGTCGAGGCCCATACAATCGAGTCCAAATGGATCCGAAAAGTTGATTGGATCCCCTCCCGCATAGCCGTACAAGTTCAGGCCACCGGCGAGGCCAATCGGGTCTTCTTGCGTGTTCAGGCCTACAGCCGAAGTCTGACCGTGTCGACGCGACTCCCTTCGTTAGACAACCGTTGGAGGTCGGATTACCCTCTTTTCGTCTGGCCCCGCGAGCAGTCCGGTGCTGTCTAATCGTCCGCCCAGCAATCGACCACCTTCTTCGAACGTGCTCAGAGCTTGGTTCGGCCTGCGTACTCCCACCATCGCGACGTAAGCAGCCGTTCTGACTCCTTCACAAGTTCCGAGCCACCTGGCAAGCGCGCTGCGAACCTCATCTCTTCGCCGACACAGATGCGCTCAATGCGCTCGCGCTTAGCTGCAGCGTATCTGAAACCACGTTGCCAGAGTCGAGCGTGAGTCATCTCGTGAACGATTGTCACGGCAATTTCTTCAGCGGATCGTGTGAGCACCAAATTTAGCGACAGAAGGCCCGCATTCAATGTCGGGATATAGGCCGAACCATCATTCTCAGTCACAAGCAAGAGAGCGACGCGACGACGGAGCGCAGCAACGCGCCGAGTGTCGAAGCGTTCAATCACGCCTAGCGCTTCGGCCACGTTTTCAAAGCAGCGAGACACGTCTCTCTCATTCGCAATCACAACGACCTTCACGCCAGAGTAAGTCCGTGACGTTCCCAGGAGCAGACCGGCGCGCCACGTCATCCAGTCGATGAGGGAGACCAGCCTGCGAATGAGCGTAAGCGTGAATTGCTTCACCACGCCGTGCAAACTCGACCGTCCAACATGGCGCTCAAATCGTGCCTCTCCCTGCATTCCGGCGACGTTAAGGGATGTCAACGGGATTTTTCTCTGATTGTGGAGTCGTGAACTGTCGCGTCGAATCGGACTTGGACGGAGTCACTCCTTTCGGCCGCTGGATTGGAGGCCGACGCCTGTCGGGGTCGGGACGAGGGGGCAACGGGTCGCCACCAGCCAGTTGCCCCAATAGAGCGATAATCACCCGCCATCCTCGCCAGGCGTTCCGTACATAGTCCCTAACAGACTCCCATTTCGTCGCCACCACGACGCCCAACGCGGTCGCCGCAATCGCACCAACAACCCACGCGCCAGCGCCGAGAGTCAGGGGACAATCGATTACTGCTACACACAAACCGAACGGGTCGTCATAATTGATTGGGTCCCCGGCTGCGTACCCATAAAGATTGAGCCCGCCCGCCACCCCAATCGGGTCTTCCTGCGTGAGACGGCGCTCCTAGTGTGCTGTACCCTCCTTCCTAGCGGCAAGCCGGGCAGAGTCCGAAAGGATCCGAGTAGTTGATGGGATCCCCGCCCGCATACCCATACAGGTTCAGCCCACCCGCCACCCCGATCGGCTCTTCCTGCGAAAGGCCTACTTGGGTTCGGCGCAACCTGCAGCTATAGAGAACTCCTCGACGTACCGGTCCAATTCAGTGGGAATCGAGATATCATCCGCGGTCGCAAAGCGACCGTCGACCCCCGCCGACCGTATCACGAGGCGCTCTTCGATTACCCCATAGAAAATAGGCCGGCTCCAGGCGTCGAAGTACGATTCTGGACTGAGGCGGCAGTTCCGCATTGCTGAGGTGAACCGCTCTGGGGGTGAGGCCATCGCGTCGAGCGACTGAGGATAGCGGCCACCATTGAGCCGACAGTACGCCTCAGCCGCGAGGATGAGTGCGTCAACGCGTGCCTGCGTAGTCAGCACATCGCCTGAGCGAGCATCCGCGCCGCTTGCTTCGACGATGGTCGAAGCGGGCATCCTCCACCGGAGCAGGGGCCCGCACTCGGGTCGAGACGGCGAATTTCCGGGCGCACCTGACGAGTCGAGACGCACAACTGCGGACGAGAGAAGCACGAGGACGCTGAATATCGTCAGTGACGACGGACTCACGGCTGGTACCCCCACTGGATGGCGTAGGTCGCAGGGTGTCTACTTCCAAAAAGATGCGCCCCCTCGTGCCCGAGAACAGTCGCTGCGTTCATACCGAGGTTTCCGATGGTCGCTCCAAGATTTCCCTTCGCGATTGCATTGAGCGCGTCTCGCCTGAACGCGGTGTACGCACGAGTACCGCCTCCCGTATTCGTGACTCCGCCCTCAAGAACCAATTTGCCATCCACCGTCTTGGGGAGGACGAAGATTGAGCCCGTCGCCGCGAGAGTCTGGTACGCGTGAGCAATATCTCCTGGCGAAAACTCAGCGTTCCCGCCAGTCAGTCGGCCGGCGGCCGTTGCGACACCAGCCATCTCGGCATCCGTCGCCTGCTTAGCCCAGATTCGTCGGGTGGAGGTTTTTCCTCCCCCGCAATCAATCGTCACCGTGGTCTTCACGCTGTCCGAAACACACAGCCCAAACGGGTCCGAATTATTGATCGGATCGCCGTTCCCGTAGCCGTACAGGTTAAGTCCACCCGCCACCCCAATCGGGTCTTCCTGCGTGAGACCACTTCCTGGCCAGGCTACTAGCCAAAGGCTGATATTACTCGGGAACGCAACAACGACGATTCGCGAGGATACCGCAAATCATCCTCCGCCGATGGCCAGCTACGGCGAAAGGCGGCTTCGAGCGACTTATGCAGTGAGCGTTCGGAAAAGGGCGATGAGACCAGCCACGACAAAAGCGCCAGACAACACCGGTAAGACAAACACTGCACTCTCAATATCGCTCGTGTCGATTGGTGGATTAGAAGTTCGCTGGACGTGAGCCGCAACCGCCAGGGAAAAAGCGGTGTTGAGAGAATCGACTACCAGATGTATTCCAATCGCGCTCGCCGTACTCACGTCTCGTTGCAGACTGAGTCGCAGCACCCAAAGCGCACCAATGGAAATCAGCATGCCGATGTGACGTCGCGTCATCTAATCCACCTATTTTTCTTTCGCAGAGGCCGGTCCTAAGCCAACCGACATTTTGTCAGCCAACTGGAGTGCGAGCTGTGCGCCGCCTTTGGCTGAGGAGAACTGCACCATATTGGGCACCCAGCCAAAGCCCGCGCTGAGCGTTGCGCCCGTCGCTGTGAGTCCTTTGGTGTGAACCGCGAAACCTCCGACCGTCCCCATCGGCCCTTGTGCCAGCGCGCCTCCGCTCATCGTTCCGAGCTCTCCGGACGTTTTCCCGAGATTGACATTTACCATTGCAGCGACCGCAATTCCGCCACTGCCCGAGATATTCAGTCCATCTACGCCAAACTCAAACGTCACTGGTCCAGCAATCACCGACCCGGTGATAGTGATGGGAGGCGCGCTGCCAATGGTGTTCTTACGAAACGAATTGAGTCCGTTAAGAACAGCAGCACCGTCTGCGCCCGAAAAGAACTTGCACGGCCTATCCGGATCGTGCGGGCAGAGCCCGAATGGGTCCGAGTTGTTGATCGGATCCCCGCCGGCATACCCATACAGGTTGAGCCCACCCGCCACCCCAATCGGGTCTTCCTGCGTGAGACGTAATCGATTGAAAAACTACGGCGGGGGCGCGTGCGTCGCGAGCCGAGTCGCCCAACAAGCTTTGCAGCTGTCGGGGGGTAGCGGCCGCAACTCAGCGCTGAAGCGGTTTGTGCACCGCAGACACATATGTGATTGCACCGGTGGTGTCGAAGCGCACTTCCACATCGTGCGCAGCACGAGGAAGGCGAAGCAGCACGCTCAGAAACCGCGTCTTCGTGGTCGCGCCGAACTCGCTCTCCGACAGCCATTGAAGTTCTGCGACGCTCGGCGACATTGGACGAGCTCGCAGCACTTCAAGAGTTGAACTATCAGCGACCATCGCCATCGACGCGCGAAGCACCACAACACAAGCGTCCCACGTACGTGGCAGAACTTCGGCCCCGCTCACCTGAAGTCCGAGAGAGTCGCATGCGCTTGCAGTACCACCTGCAACTGCCGCGTCGCTGGCACCCCGGTTCCGGTCAGCAGCACCGCACGCAATGGACAATCCCGTTGCAGCCAGCAGCAATGTCACCTTGGTGAATGTCACGGCGTCCCCCGAGGCGCGCGCGACTGCCGCTTCCGTTGAACCTGATTGGGATTGTCCCACGAGATATAGAACGTCGAGTTCCGTTGCTCGACCACACCGTGAACAAAGTTGTTGCGCACGTAGTTGTGGTCGTCGCCACTCGGGCGTCCACCCGGAATCGCAGGGTTCCCAGGCCTTGCAGCTGTGTGGTCGGGGTGCGTATGAAGCATTCCAATCGCATCATCCGGTGCAGGGCCCATCTCAACGATCCCTGATTCACCAACGACCACGGAACCAACCACGATGGATCCGTCGGGGCCGTTGTACAGAAACGCGCCGCGCTCCTTCCCATCGGCCTGCGATGCGTTGAACATCTCCTCTCCTGCGTTTACGACAGTGGGATCGGTCGCGACCTTCTCGATCGACGGGCACTTCACCTTCCGGCAATCAGAGAGGCCGAAGGGATCCCGGTTATTGATTGGGTCGCCGCTCGCATACCCATACAGATTGAGCCCACCCGCCACCCCAATCGGGTCTTCCTGCGTGGACTGGCCTGCCTAGGAATCGTAGTGCAGCACGGCCACTTAGCGCCACCTGTCGAACCACCGTTGCCGCTGACAGCGGCTGCGCCGCTTCGGCAGAGCCATGGGATAGGCACGTGCATGCCGCTGACGACGTCGGGCTCGGGACCATCGCACCCGGAACGCGAATGTACCGGAGACGCCTCACATAGCGGGTAGAAGTTCGACCGTGGCCGCACAAGCTCTCTTTCCGCTCTCTTGCACGGACGCGCGAACTCGCAGAACGCGTTCGTCACCTTTGATCCCGGCCACGCTGTCGAGGGCACTCGGGCGCGCACGCCACACCAGTCGCGAATCGCCGCGCGGCGTGAGCTCGTGAATCGCCACGTTGGCGATCGTTTCATATCGCAATGTCGTATCCGCCACATCATCAGCAAGCCGCACGGGACGGATTCCCACCTCAACCAAGAGCCGCCGCGTGCTCCGGGCTTGATCAGGCGCGACCACGACAAGCAGAGTGTCAACGTCGTCGTTCGCAGACCATTCGGCGACGGCCTTCCACCCGCGGCTTCCGTCAGGTTCGACGAGCCTCATCCCGAGTAGCTGCGGGCAGTCCAAAGCCGCAGCTGGATTGGTAGTCGAATCATCTGACTTCCCAAGGCACCCCAATGCGGCGACAGTAAGCGCAATCAGCGAACACGCAGCACGTGAGGTCATGGGTCGATCCAGCTGAGGTGGATGTGGTTCTTGTGCGAAGCTCGAATCACTGGGTCGTTGATTCGGAGGGGACCGATTGTTCCATTGAACTTCCCAGCGGGGCCGAGATTCCCCGTGTGCTTGAGGCCGCCGAGGCTCGCCGCTGCTCGCTGTACCTGAAGCGAGAGCGCTTCCATTCCCGGGTTGGTTCGTGACCCGTGACCGATATCGCTTCCGTTTAAGTAGCCGATATCAACAGCAGTGCCAGCGGCGTGCCCGGGGTCAGCATGAGTCCCATTCTTGGTGGAGTTGATTCCTAGGTCGACTCCGGCAGCATCTGCAGCTGCGTGTAGTCGCGCACGCGTCTTAGGAGTCAGGTCATCGAGATTTGCACCCATCGTCCGGCCTTCGGGACTAACCTCCACGCGGCATGGCCGGCGGTTCCCGTCCTTATCGACGCAATCGAGCCCGAACGGGTCCGAAAAATTGATCGGATCCCCACCCGCATACCCATACAGGTTGAGCCCACCCGCCACCCCAATCGGGTCTTCTTGCGTGAGAGCGCCGCACATGGACATCGTAGTGTTGGAGAGCCACGGTCCGTCTCTGGCCGAACCGCCGCTGCAACAAAACTAGGAGTTCAGACCAACCCATCTGTAACCGCCCCTACGAACGGAGATCATCTGGCGGTTCGGAGACGTTTCGTCTCAATGCTATCAATTTGAAGCTTGTCACTCCTTACAACGAGAGCAATCGATGTCGACAGAGAACACGCCGAGTCGCCGAGTGACGTGTGAACTCGCACGTATCGTTCCCCCGACAGCAGTAGCTCGGATCGCGGTATCACTGTCATGGCACACGCGTCCAAGTCGTCGCCTTCGAACCACAAGTACTGTAGCCGGCGCCAGTCCAAATCACTCTCGTCGTATCCCTGCAGTTCCGACCGTGTGACACGAACGAGGATCGGCAACACGGTCGACTCATCTATCAGTGCGAGCAGGAGATCGCGCACTCCATCTCGATCGATGTCGACCGCTTCAACGAGTGATGGAACGCCGTCGAGTGTTCGAAAGAGGTATGGCGCCCGATCTCCGACTCGCAGCTGCGTGGTCGCAACCCCACCTACAATAACCCGATCGACGACTACTGAATCAAGAATACCATCGCATTCGATGTCGATCGTGCCGGCGCTCGACGCCCCTCCGCTCAGAAAGAGATTCACGGGTTCGGAGGGAACGCACAGTCCAGCTTGCCGGGACGCCAGCGCATCGGCAGGCGAATCTGCGTGCCTGGACTCGCAACCCAAGATGCCAAGTGCGAAGAGCACGCACGCGACTGGCCTCCAGTGCGCCGCTGCTACTGGCATGAGCCGCCCCCACCGTCTTTCGAGAAGAAATCGCGCGGATTGCATACCTTGCCGCCGTTGCGGGTAATCACGTGACCGTGTGTCTCTCGCGGCGACGTCGCCGCGTTGCCACTTCGGCCAACCCGACCAACTTGAGTTCCGGCCTTTACCTGTATGGACTGTCCGACTTCTAGTCCAGCGTCGAATCCCTCGGCATGCAGCACGGTTACGCTGGACCCATTGCCGAGATCCATGACCAAGAAGTTTCCACCCTTCTCACTCCACCCGGCGGTGACTGTAGCATCGCCGGGAGCGACGATTGCCGTTCCTGACGCGGCGGCCTGATCGAATCCGTTGTGGAACTGCTTTCCTTGGCTCCGTGTCCAGCCAAACTCGCTTCCGCCGACACCACTCGGCTCAGACGAGTTGGCTGGCCTCACTGGCGAGGCAATCGGGCCAATGCAAGGGACGCCGGTTTTCCACTCGGGGCACAGCCCAAACGGATCCGAAAAATTGATCGGGTCCCCGCCCGCATACCCATACAGATTGAGCCCACCCGCGACCCCAATCGGGTCTTCCTGCGTGAAATAGCCCGCCCTAAGAAAAGGACAACCTCTATTACGATACTCCTCTCGCCGCCCGCCGCCAGCCCGCGCGCCGAGTCTCCGAGCGCGTGGACCGCGACCTGCCGGCCGGCGGCGCCATCAACAGTGATCCCACGCCCCCTCCCGGCCGGTGCCCGAGCCACGCTTTCCCCGCTTCTGACGGATGTGTCAATGCGTGCACTGCGCGTAGCCGCTCCACGCTCACGTGCGTGTAAATCTCGGTCGTAGAGAGCTGCGCGTGACCCAAGAGCTCCTGCAGGTCCCGAATGTCAGCTCCGCCGTCGTGCATTAGCGTGGCCATACTGTGCCGAAAGATGTGACAAGCCCCGGGCTTTCCAGTGCCGCGCGAGACGAGCGCGTGAAGGCGGTCGGTCAGTCTAGTTGGCCGAATCGCGTCGCCCCGCGCCCCAAGGAATGCAGTCCCTGAATCCACCGCGAGCTTCCTCCGCGCAGCGAGATTTGGACGTGCCTTCGCTAAGTAGAGTGCGTACCAACGGAGCGCCCGCGCACCAATGGGCACCACTCGGTCCTTTCCTCCTTTGCCCTCGCGAACGAACACGAGTCCGCGAGTCGCGTCCACGTCCTGCAGGTGCAGGCGCACCATCTCGCCGCGCCGCATTCCGGTTGAGAACATCACTTCCAGTAGTGCGCGATCCCGCAATCCCATAGGCGTCTCTACATCCAGCCGACCGAGCAACGACTCCACCTCGCCTGCGCTAAGTACGGCGCGCGGAAGCCGCCTCGGCACACGCGGTAGCTCCCACTCCGCGGCAGGATCAGATGCGAGCCGAGAAGATCGTACCGCCCAGCGAATGAAGAGCCGCACAGCCGCCAAGCGTCCGTGCCGCGTGCTCCACGCCAACGCGGTCCCGTTGCTTCGGACCGCCCGAATCACATCGCCACGATACCTCTCTAAAACCTCTAGAGTCACGTCGCAGAGCAGAGGCGTGCCATCTCGAGCAACCCAGCGTGCGAACTGACGCAGATGAATCATGCGGGTCATGAGCGTCGCCACTGAACGACCGCTTCCCGTCAGCCAGAGTCGGTAGTACTCCATCGCGTCGGCGACGCGGAGCGGGTGCGCATCGACCGTCACGGCGTACTCCGCTCGCGAATCGGCGCCGTCAGCCGCTCAGCGTCCTCGTCAGTCCGGATGATTCGCGGTCTGATGAAGATGAATAGCTCCGTCTCCACCCGGCTCCGCGTGGCACTCCCGAACAGCCCACCCAACAGCGGGATCGCCGATAGCAGCGGCAATCCGGACTGCTGCGATTCCTGGAGTTGATCAACGAGACCGCCAAGCACGACCGTCTGGCCATCACGCACCAATAGCTGGGTCGTCAGAGACCGCGTGGCGATTACGGGGGCGTTAAATGCGACCTCAGCCGTCGCGGTGGACACCTCTTGCGTCACCTCCAGCTGCACGGACCCGTCGTTGCTGATGGTCGGCCGCACGTTCAGCTTGGTCCCGACCTCCTTGTACTGCACGATCTGATCGCGCGAGGCGGCGTCAGTGTGCAGCGATCGGGACACTTGCACGAACGGCCGCTGGCTACCAACCACAATCTCGGCACGCTCGTTGTTCGTGGCCAATAGTACTGGGCGCGTCAGGATCCGGGCGTCCCCGCGCGATGCGGCGACACGAAGCGTAGCATCGAGGTCGAAACCTCCGATTTGCATCACACGCATTGCAAAATCACCGAGGCCGGCTGACTCGAGGCTACCCTCAACGCTCGCGCCGTTGCGGCCGACTGTCGTCTGTCCCAGCACCGCCTCCGTGCTAAGTCCGAGACTCCGATCCTTCCTGACCTCGGCAATGATCACTTCGATCAGCACCTGCAACGGGCGCACATCGAGGGCCGTGACTACACCGCGCACCAGCTCGACATCCCCCGCATTTGCACGCACGAGAAGACTGTTGCCACGCGTGTCTGCAACGACCGTAAGCTCACCTGTCGGGGAGGCCGGTCGTTGAGGAGGTGGCGGTGTCTGCGTCGCCGCGCCTGACTGCGTCGCGCGCAATTCCTCGCCCAAGGTGCTTGGCCGTCCTGCATCGGCCGAACTTGGAGTGCCGCGCCCATAGAGCGCGTTGATCATACTGGCGACGTCCACCGCGCGTGCGTGCCGCAGCGGGATGACGAACAGCTCGATCGGTCCACCGCGCGCATTCACTCCTGGAGCCGACGCCGGGCGAGCCACCTCGCGGGGCTTCACTCGGTAGAGGCCGGCGGCCGTGTCCGCTGCAAGCTCGAACC
>JAYUWY010000377.1:0-5982 GCA_043753285.1 Gemmatimonas sp.
GCACATCCCGCGATGCATTAAGCATCTCGGCGTATGCAGGGCTTCCGGCGACGAAGGCCGCGTCGCGGACATGTTCTGGTCGCAACGCGCGAATCACACTCGCGGCACCACCCACGTGATCGGCGTGAGGATGCGTGAGCACGAATAGCGCGAGCGCGCCGCCGAATCTTCTTACGTAGGGAACGACCGTCGCGCGTCCGGCATCGCCGGACTTCCACGCGCGACCCGCATCAATGATGACCCAACGCCCGCGCGGCGTGCGAAGTGCGACGGCATCTCCCTGCCCCACATCGAGCATGTGCGCTTCGAGCAAGCCGTCGTGCGCGAGGCGCGGCGCGGGAGCCCACGCGAGCAACGCCACGCACGACAGAGCGAGAGTGGCCCACGGGCGCCAATGCCTGCTCCACGCCGCGGTGAGCAGCGCGACGACGCCTACCGCCGCAATGCACGCTGCGAGGAGAGTCGGTGCGACACTCACCGCGGCGAACGGAACCGACGCTGCCGCCGCTGCCACGGCATCGAGGGCGCGCATCAGCGGGCGCGCGGCGTCTGCGACAAAGCGGCCGAGAAAGTCTCCGGGCACGAGCATCGCGAGAAACAGGGTGGGCTGCAGAACTGCGACGACAGGTCCAGCACCGAGGTTGCTGACAATCGCGACGAGACTGAGGCGCCCGAAGTGCCAAGCGACCAGCGGCGCGGTGGCCATCGTCGTGAGCACACCAGCGATCAACTCGCGCGCGACGGTGCCGCGCCATCCGCGCCACCCATCGGGCATCAGCCGCTTCGCAGCGCGCCCCGCAGCGAGTACTCCGGCGTAGCCTGCCACCGACAACTGCCAACCCAAGTCGAACACCGTGCGCGGTTCAATCAATGGCACGAGTGCGCCAATGGAGAACGTGGCCCACACGGACGTCGGTCGTTGCAGCACTCGCGTCATTGCCACGGATGCAAACAGTGCTGCGCTGCGCATCGCAGCGGCGGGGGCACCAATCGCCAACACATACAGCATCACAAGTGCGACGGCGCCGAGTCGGCCAATCGTCGCCGGCAATCGCAGTGCCTCGACGAGCAGCAATAGCGCGCCACCAATGATGCCCACGTGCAATCCCGAAATCGACAGAATGTGCACGAGTCCGGCGTCGGTGTATCGCTCACGCATCTCTGGCGAGAGTCCGTGCGTATCCGCGATGAGCAACGCGCGCGCTAGGCCCGCATCGGCGCCAAACCGCGTGTCAATCGAGCGCGCCACGTGATTGCGCCACTTCCCAAACACGCTTGGCGCACGCTGCAGCGTGACGACACCGTCGCGCAGCATCAGTCCGCGATCTCCCAGTGACGGCTCCGCGCGCGTTACGCGCACAACAGCACCAGCGGGCGCGCTCCCACTCTTCACCGCGAGCGCGACATGCAAGCGGCAACCGTTGCCACCGAGCGTCGCCATCGTAAATGAGCCGGGCTCGGCGTCGCCGCGCAGCGTGAGCTCCCACTCGCGTGCGGTTTGCGCTTCCGCCGCGCAGCGCGCATCTGCTGAGCGAAGATCGTTGCCCAACATGAGCGCGGTTCCAAACAACAACGCGAGCGCGAGCAGTCCTTCAAGCCGCGACGCCTCGTGCGCACGCGACGCATTCCACCCGCGCCACACGAGGGACAACGCCGCGGCAACACAGGCGCCAACCACCACGCCCGTGACCTCGCCGCGCAGTCCAAGCGCAGTGCCAGCCACCCACACACACGCGCCAATAAAAAGAAGGGGCATCGCTCGGCATCCTGCGCCGCTCGCGAGCCCCTTCGCGCATCACGCCGATGCCGGCGGTGCGAATCTCCCGCCGCCTACCCCGCCATCGGGAGCGGCTGACGCTCCTGCACCGGCGTCCCGGTAAACGTCGCACCCGTCGTGCCCGTGAGCTCAACGGTCATGTACTTGCCAATCACATCCGGCGATCCCGGCACGAGCACCGTCTTGTAGTCGCGCGAACGCGCCTGGAACAACTCGCCCTTCTTTGCTTCCTTCTCCACGAGCACTTCCATGCGCTCGCCAAGACGACCCATGTTCTTTTCGCGCGAGATGCCACGCACGGTCGCGAGCAACTCCGTATACCGCGCGTTCATCACCTCGTCCGAGATACTCCACTCGGCAGGCATGCGCGTCGCCGGTGTGCCTTCGCGCGCCGAGAACTTGAACGTGAACGCGTCGTCGAAGCGCACCTCGCGGCACATCGAGAGCGTGTCCGCAAACTCTTCGTCTGTTTCGCCCGGGAATCCGACGATGATGTCCGTCGTGAGTCCGAGGCCCGGCATCGCCTTTCGCAAACGCGCCACAACATCGAGATACTCTTCGCGCGAGTAGCGACGCAGCATACGCTTCAACATGGACGTCGAACCGCTTTGCATGGGCAAATGCACGTGCTCACACACGGTTGACGTCTCCGCCATCGCCGCAATCACGCGATCCGAGAAATCATTCGGGTGCGGGCTCGTGTAGCGCACGCGGCGCACACCATCCACCTTGCCCACAGCGCGCAACAAGTCGGCAAAGTCATGGGTGCCGTCGTTG
The DNA here is from genome assembly GCA_043753285.1 of Gemmatimonas sp. GTDB lineage: Bacteria > Gemmatimonadota > Gemmatimonadetes > Gemmatimonadales > Gemmatimonadaceae > Pseudogemmatithrix. The sequence goes on from JAYUWY010000377.1 coordinate 2,555, forward strand.
TAGCTGTTGACGGTTTGGCCGAGCAAGATGACTTCGCTGATGCCGCGCTCGGCGACTTCGGCCGTCTCGCGCACAACGTCCGCGAGCTTGCGCGAGCGCTCAGGGCCGCGCGTCGTCGGCACGATGCAGTACGTGCAGCGATAATCGCAGCCGCGCTGCACTGGGATCCACGCCTTCACGCCTTCAAAACGGCGCGCGGTGAAATCTTCGTAGTGCTCTTCGAGATCAAAGTCCGTCGCGCTGAAGCGCTCGCCATGGCGCGCGCTCTCAATCATCGACGGCAGGTTGCGATACGCATCGGGGCCCACCACCAGTTGCACGCGCGAGTTCGACGACAACAGGCGAGGTCCTAAGCGCTGCGCCATGCAGCCGGTCACGCCGAGCACGGCGCCGGCCTTCAACTCGCGCCGCAACTCACCGAGGCGACCGAGCACACGCTCCTCGGCGTGCTCGCGAATCGCGCAGGTGTTGACCAGCACCACGTCCGCGTTCGCCGCCGAATCCACCGACACATAGCCCTCGGCCTCCAGCTTGCCATACATCAGCTCAGAATCGCTGACGTTCATTTGGCAGCCGTAGGTCTCGATGTACACGGTCTGGGGCGCGGTGCTCATCCGCGAAATCTAAACCACAAAGCTCAGGTTGCTGAGCCCACGGGGAGCCACAGGGAGAAGACGCTGCCCTCCCCTTCGGTGCTCTTCACACTGATCCGGCCCCCGTGGTTCTCGAGGGCCACGCGGCAAAAGGCCAGGCCCAGCCCGCTGGAGAACACGCGCGGCGCGTTCGGTACGCTCAGCTGCGTGAACTGCGCGAAAATGGTCTCCTGATACTCCGCCGGGATGCCTGGGCCGTTGTCGCCCACGGTAAACAGAATGCCGCTGCCGTCGCGTCGCGCCGTGAGACTGAGCGTCACGGGCATCGGTGAGTGCGTGATGGCATTCTGAATCAAATTGGAGAACACGCGCTTCAAAATCGCCTTGTCGGCGTGGAAGATCGGTGCGTCGTCCGCGACTTCTGTGCGCGCCGTCGTCTGCTCTTGGCGAAAACGCAGCGCCCAGTCGTACTCAAGCTCCGCCAAGAATGCCGCCGGCGCGATGGGTTCCTGCGCCAACACCAACGGCTTCTCCGCCGCGCGCGACACATCCAGCAAGTTGTGAATGAGCCCGAGTAAGTCTTCGGCTTTGCCTTCTACATCCGAGAGCGCGCGGGTTGCGCGTTCTTCCACGGGACCAAAGTCGCCATCGCGCAGCATCTCCAGCGTCGCGAGCATTGACGTCAGCGGCGTCTTGAGATCGTGCACCACCATCCGCGTGAGATCGTCGCGCGCCTTCTGCACTTCGCGCAAACGACGCAACGACTCTTCCAAGGCATCCGTCGCGCCCTTGAGCTTGAGCAGCGAGCGAACGCGCGCGCCGAGCACGTGGCGGTTGTGCGGCTTGATGAGAAAATCATCGCCGCCGGACTCAATGGCTTTAAGGCGATCCGACGCATCGTTGAGCGCCGAGATGAACACCACGGGAATGCGCGCCGTGCGCGGATCGCGCTTCAACCGTCTGCAAATTTCAAAGCCCGCGTCTCGATCGGGAACACCGAGCGAGCCCGCGGGCATCGAGACATCGAGAATGCAGAGATCAGGCCGAATGTCCATCGCCATCGCCAACGCGCTGGGCCCATCTGCTGCGTGAATAATGTTGAGACCCAGCGGCGCTAACTGATCCTTCAGCAGCTCCACGTTGGCCTCAACGTCGTCGGCCACGAGCACGCAGGCTGCGGACTCCATCCGTTAGGGCCGGATGCCGAGTCCGACGCTAATCAACCACGCGTTCTCCTTGTAACCCGGCGTCGTGCGCTGCATGCGCTGCGTGCCGAGGTCGATCTGTGCGCGACCGCGTGCGAGGGGCAGCGCGACGCCAAACGAAAAACCGCGCTCCTTCACTGCGTTGCCCGTCACGCCAAACGGCAGCGTGCGGTCGCGAACACCGGCGCGCAACGCCGAGCTTGTGCCGAAGACGCGCGGACCGAGTGCTTCCACGCCCAACGCGAAATCCGTCGCGTCAAACACGGAGAGACTATCGGAGCCGAGATTCTTCATATCTGACCACGCGGTGCGATCGATGCGCGCGTGCAGCGTGACGCCAGCAATGCCGAAGTACGTGAAGCCCACGCCGAAGCGATCTGGCACGGAGGCCGACGCGAGTTCGTCACCCAGCAACTCGAGTACCATCTTCTGCCCAAACCGCGCCGACGCTGCGATGATAAAATCTTCGATCGGCTGGGCCACCACACCGAGCGACACCGCACGGCCACCAAACCCGAACGAGTTCTGTTGGGCGATGCCCTGTACGCCGCTGCTGTCTGCAAAGCTGCGGAAGAACACTGTGCGATTCTCGCCGACGATGGCGTGCAACGCCGCACCAACTTGCAGGTTCGGACTCACCACGTAGCCGACGGCCACGCGCGCATCGCTCATCGCGCCTTCGCTTCCGACCTGCAGCTGCGACTGGACCCAATCGCCGCCCACCTGCAGCGAATCGTTCGTCGTGTTGCGCCATGTGCGGTCGAGCATCGCGGACACACCGAGCGTGCCGACGAAGCGGCCAAATGCGCCGCTCGCCTGAATCGACGGGAATCGCACGAGGCTTGAACCCACGCGCTCCCCGCCAATCGTCGCCGACTTGCGCTCCGGTTCAAAACGCACCGCAATCGACATCCGGTTGGACCGGGTGATTGCCGCGGGGTTCACCTGAGAATTGGGATCGATCTCCGCGTTGGCGCCAGACATTGCCGCCGCCGCACCCGAGAGGCCGCCCAACGGATAGCCAAACCCTTGATTGCTGATGCTACCCTGCGCGACGAGCGCGCTCGCGGACACCACGAGCAGCGCGAGCAGCGCGAGCGCAGGCACCATACGAAGCTTCGTCATCACGGCTGCCCCAGAATTTTCCCGAGCGTGTACGACACGCGCAGGCGAGGACGGAGCGCGGGATCAACCGCTTCCGACGAGTGGAATCGCAGCGCCGCGGGCGTTGCACCCTCGTGCGCCGTGCGGAGAATAAATGCGGTGGGCAACGCGCGCCCGGTGTTCGCGGTACTCCACTGGCGCACCAGCGCGTTGATGTTCAACAACACCGTGTCCGATGCCGATGGAGTGAACCACTTGCTGGCCATGAACACGCCTGCGTTCGACAAAAGCGTGGCCGCACGGTGCAGCGACAAGCCCGGATTGTTGGCGAGCACCATATGCCCGTCGAGTCGCAGCGAATCACCAGACGAGGGGCCGCCGGTCGGGATCTGTACCAATCGCAGCTCCGCGCGCAGCACACCCACAGAATCCGTGAGCCACAGCGGCAAGTTGAACTGCAAATACGCGCGCGAGCCGGGCAGACCACCCACCGAGATGGTCGAGCCCGAGAGCATATTGGGCGCGA
>JAYUWY010000378.1:0-3038 GCA_043753285.1 Gemmatimonas sp.
CTCTCGTCTCGCCCGCTTGTCCCGTCTGCCTCCGAACCACCCCCGCACGTCGCACTCGCCGTCTCCCGTTTTTCTTGGGGCTGTGGCAGAGGGGAGAAAGCTAGACGACTTCTCGGGGCAACTCCGAAACAATCAACCGACCAAGCGCGACCTTTTCACTCGCGCGATCAATGTCGATGCCCACGAGGTTGCCGTCGGCATCGTAGTCGAGGACAACGCCGTCAGAAATCTCTCGGCTGTCCACGCTTGGGCGCTCCGCGAGGTCGATATAGAGGGAGTCGGTGCTCCGGTGGTAGCTCAATCTCACGGGCGAAACCCCCGATCGGGAAATGCATTGTGAATCGTGAAGCGATCTTCGAGCGTCACAACGCGTAGAAATCTACCGTCGAGCTCTGCGATGCGCCCCCAGAACCTCCAGCGGCCGTTGTCCTCTTGAAGGACCCGCTCCGGCGCGGAGACGCAACGGAGTGCTTGCACATGATGGGAGACGGTGAGACGGCGGGGACGACGTGCGGGGGAGGTTCGGAGATAGACGGGAAAGGAGGGCGAGATGTGAGAAGCGCGAGGTGTACTTCTCCCGCATTCCCGTCTCGCCCTCCTGGCACCTCTCCCCCCGAACCTCCCCCGCACGTCGCCCTCGCCGTCTACCTTCGTCCAAAGGCGCCGGGAGACGAAAGACGGCTATGCCGCGCGCTCGCCGGCAATTCTATCCAAGTCCTCAAGCCCAACGAGCACATCCCGCGGCTTCGATCCATCCGGCGGCCCAAGAATTCCCGCGAGATGCAGCTGATCAATAATTCGCGCCGCGCGCCCGTAGCCCACCTTCAACCGACGCTGCAGCAGTGATGTCGATCCACCCTGATGCGAGATGCAAACCTCCGCCGCCTCGCGGAACAGCTTGTCGCGATCGCTCGCATCCTCAGCTGTCTCCTCGCCCCCGCCCGCCTCCAGCGCTTCCATCGCCTTCACGCGCGCGAGAATATCCTCTTCGCTGCCCACCTCGTCGATGGCGATAAGGCCCTGCGCTTCCATCGCAGCCTTGCGCATTTCCTTGCGGTCGCGATACCAGCTCATCAAGCGCTCAGTATCATCGTTGCTCAAATACGCGCCCTGCAGACGGCTGGGCTCACTCTTACCCGGCGGAATGAAGAGCATATCGCCGTTGCCCAGTAGCGACTCAGCGCCCATTCCGTCGAGAATGGTGCGGCTGTCGATCTGCGACGCGACGCGGAACGCAATACGACTTGGGAAGTTCGCTTTGATGAGACCGGTAATCACGTTCACCGACGGACGCTGCGTAGCGAGAATGAGATGGATACCAATCGCGCGCGCCTTCTGGGCGAGCATCGCGAGCGGCGTTTCTACTTCTGCGGCAACCGTCATCATCAAGTCGGCCAGCTCGTCAATCACGACGACGATATACGGGAGGATTCCTCCCTTGTAGTCGCGATCCTCGAATCCCACATTCGGATCCTTGGGCTTCCTGAGTACCGCGCCATCACGGACCTTCGTGTTGAAGTCCTGGATATTGCGCGCGCCGTTCTCGGCGAGCAGCGCGTAGCGCTCTTGCATCTCAAGCACGGCCCACTTGAGCACGGCTGCCGCATCACGATTGTCGGTGACGACCTTGTGGCGCAGGTGCGGGAGCACGTTGTAGACGGAGAGTTCGACCATCTTCGGATCCACCATCAAGAAGCGCAGTGTCTTGGGCGTGTGCCGATAAATGAGCGACGTAATAATCGTGTTGACGCAGACAGATTTTCCGGATCCTGTAGCTCCGGCGATGAGCAAGTGCGGCATCTTTGCGAGGTCAGCGATGACAGGCTTACCCTCGAGATCACGGCCGAGTCCAATGGGCAACGCCATCGGCTTTCCGGTGTACTCGCGGCTCTCGATCATATCGCGGAACGCGACCATCTCAGGTGTGGGATTGGGGACTTCAACGCCCACCGCTCCCTTGCCAGGAATTGGCGCCACGACACGAATGCTCGGCGCACGCATGGCGAGCGCGAGATCATTGGCGAGGTTGGCGAACTGACGGACTTTTACGCCGGGGCCGGGTTCGATTTCGAACTGCGTGACAGTGGGCCCACTCGTACGACCGGTGAGGATGCCTTCGACTTTGAACGTCTTCAGTGACTCGATGAGCTTGGCGCCCATCGCGTCGAGTTGACTCTTATTTGCTTCTTCGTTGCGTTCTGGTGCGGGGGTGAGAAGCTGTGCATTGGGGAGTTCGTCGTCTTCGGGGACGTGAGACTTGAGACGTGAGACTTGAGAAGCTGCGCTACCGTCTGCGCTTTCGTCTTGTGCCTCTGACTTTTGCTTCTTGGGCTTGGCTTTGCCCTTGAGCGCGAGCTGGGGGTCGGCTGCGTTCTCTTCGATGAGCGTGACGAATGCGATCTCGTCCTTCTTGGGCTCGGGCTTTGGCGCGAGGCCCATCAAGGTGAGATCAATTTTTGGCATCTCAGCGGCATCGGGCTCGAGCGCCTCAGCGGTGGTGAGGTTGTTCTCTGCGCCCTCTGCGTCTCTGCGTTGAACGCTGTTGGTCTTGCGGCCGATGTTGAGTAGCGCGCGCACGGGATTCCACCCGAGCGTGACCGCTGCAAGTGCAGACAGAACAATCGCGACGGTAATCCACGCGCCGGCGTAGCCGAGTACTCCGTTGAGGTAGTACGCGGCGAGGGAACCCCAGAGACCGGTGAGGATATCGGGGGTGCCAGGCGGAACGGAATCGAGACGCGCGAGGCCAGCGGCGATGGGGATGATCGCGGCGAGACCAATCGTGAACACTAAGAAGCGCTGATCTTCGCTCTCTTCCAAGCGACCGAGCAGGCGCAGGCCGTGCACGGCGGGGATGAGCGGGACGATCACTGCGGCGAGCGCGCCGACGAGACTCAGCACAGTCCAGCGGATGCACCCACCAACGGGGCCGAAGGAGTTGCCGGCTACGGCGCAGGATTCGCTAAGTGCTGGAGTGCGACCGAAGATCAGCGCGCCGGCGATAAACAGCGCGCCGAGGATGAGGGCGATGCCGCTGA
>JAYUWY010000379.1:0-5979 GCA_043753285.1 Gemmatimonas sp.
ATCATCGCGAGCCCGGAGACGCCGATCGCCGATGCCGTCGCGCGCTCGAACTACGACGCCATTCTCGCGGCGTTCAACGTCGAAGCCTACGGCCCCGACTCTGCCGCGGTGATTGAGGTCTCGCGCCTCTACACCTCGCCGCCGAACGAAATCTCCATCCTGCAGCAGTCGCGCGGTCAGTTGGATGCCACGCGCTCGTTCCTCGAGTCCGTCGCGAGCTTCCCGGGCAACATCGAAGTCGAAGCCGTGTTGACCGTGAACGCGCAGCCGCAGGCGATTCAGTTCTTGCCGGGCGTGCCGCCGGCACAGCCAGCGCCGGGCACGCCGACGACGTCCAAGTCGTTCGTGGTGCACTGGTCGATGGTGAAGCTCCCCGAGACGCCGATGCGCGCCCGTTTGCGTGACTCGCGCGTGGGCTACTTCCACACGAACACTGTGGATTTCAGCCGTCCCGAGCAGCGCGCGCAGCAGCGCTCGTTTATCTCGCGCTGGCGCTTGGAAAAGAAGGAGCCGAACGCGGCAATCTCGGAGCCGGTGAAGCCGATCACGTACTACGTCGATCCGGCAACGCCGACCTGGCTCGTGCCGTTCGTGAAGGCCGGCATCGAAGAGTGGCAGCCCGCATTCGAAGCGGCCGGTTTCCGTCGCGCCATCGTCGCAGCCGAAGCGCCGAGCAAGGCGCAGGATCCCGATTGGTCGCCGGATGACGCGCGCTACTCTGTGGTGCGTTGGTTAGCGTCTACGACCGAGAACGCGGTGGGCCCGAGCATCGTGGACCCGCGTTCTGGTGAAATTCTTGAAGCCGATGTCATGATGTTCCACAACATCATGAACCTGCAGACGTGGTGGTATTGGACGCAGGTTGGCGCGCTCGATCCGCGCGCGGCGCGTTTGCCGCTGCCGGATTCGTTGCAGGGTCGTCTCGTGCAGTTCGTTGTGGCGCACGAAGTCGGTCACACGCTCGGCTTGCCGCACAATCAGGTCGCGTCCGCGATGTACCCAGCAGACTCGGTGCGCTCGCGCACGTGGGTGGCACGTATGGGCCACTCGCCGACGATTATGGACTACGCCCGCTTCAACTACGTGGCGCAGCCCGAGGACAACCTCCCCGTGGCGAGCTTCGTCCCGACGGTTGGTCCGTACGATCACTTCTCCATCAAGTGGGGCTACTCGGTGTTCCCCGGCACGACCAATGCGGACAACGAGCGTTCGGCGCTCGACGCGCTGGCGCGTCAGCAGGACACGGTGCCATGGTTCCGCTACGGCGTGCCCGATGACTTTGGCTCAATTCCTTACACCGCGTACTCGGAAGCCGTCGGCGACCAGGACGCGATCAAGAGCACCGAGCTCGGCATTCGTAACCTGAAGCGTCTCATCCCGATGCTATTGCCGGCGACGACGCAGGCCACGGAAGACGTCTCGTACACCAAGGAAGGCTACGGCCGCATCCTCGGCCAGTTCACGAACGAGATCCGGCACGTCGCCGCGATCGTCGGCTCGTCGGATGGTCAGGAGAAGTACGGCTCGCAGCCCGGCGCGCGCTTCACGCCGATCCCGCGTGAACGTCAGCGCGCGGCGCTGCAGTTCGTGCAGGCGCAGTTGTTTGCGACGCCGACGTGGTTGATTGAGCCGTCCATTCTCCGCCGTCTGGAGCCGGAAGGTTCAATTGCCCGCATCAACACCACGCAGCGCGGCATTCTGTTCTTTTTGATGGATGACAACCGGATGGCGCGCCTCGTGGAATACGAAGCGATGACCGGCACGGTGCGTCCGTACGCACTCTCGGAGTTCTTGGCCGACATGCGCACGGGCATCTTCAGCGAGCTCAGCGCGGGCTCGGTGCGCGTGGATGCGTACCGCCGCGGTTTGCAGCGCATCTATTTGGAAGCAGTCGCGGGCAAGTTGAACGCGCCGGCCTCCACCACGCCGCGCATTTCGTCGAGCGCACAGACCGGCCAGAGCTACACTGCTGGCGCGCGTCCGTCCACCGACGTGAAGGCGCTGCTCCGCGCAGAACTCCGCACGCTCGATGCGGCACTCGCGGCCGCACTCCCGAAGGCCGCGGATGCAGTGACCCGCGCGCACATTCAGGATGCGCGTTGGCAGATTGATCAGTTGATGAATCCGAACTGAGTTTCGGTGGTGAAAACAAAACGGCCCCAGCGAAATCTGGGGCCGCTTTGTTTTCACCACCGGACGGATGACTGAAGACGGATGATGAAAGCTTCCGTCATCCGTCCTCCGTCATATGACCTTATCGAACTCGCACGATCTCCAGCGGTACACCAGCTGGTCCAAACTTGAGTACGCGGTGCGGTGCCGCAGACTCAATCCAATACGTGCCGCCCGCTTCGCCGCCGCTCACACTCACGCGGAACGCAGAGAACGTTCCCGCCGGCACGTTCACAACCTCCGTGCCTTCCACGCGGAACGTGCGACGCTCAACTACACCTTTCCCCGACGCGAACACACCGACTTCCACCGTGCCGCCTTCGGCCCACTTAAAGAACGGCAACAGCGCGACGAGCGCGTTGTCATCAACGGTTCCTTCGGGCACGACAACATCGGTGTACGACACATCCTGCATGCCGCTCTGGCCAGGCGTGCGTCCCGTGCCCGTGGCCTTCCCGGCGCCGTAGCGCACAGACAAGCGCAAATCCTGCCCCTGGAACTTGCCGGACTGCTCGGTCTCAATCATCTGCACCGCGCGCGAGAAGCGCACGCTCGTCTGCTGCTGAATGATTGGGCCCAGCACCGACTGCTCGCGAAACGTCCAACCCTGCGGCGTCGACTCGAGCGACGACACCTGATAGCCGAAGTTCTGGCCCTGCACCATCACCGCAAACGAATCGCTCGACGCGCGAATCATCGCGGGGTCAAGTGCCAGCGGGACAGCCGTCACTTCCAATGCTTCGGCGGCAATCGGCTTTCCGTCCACATCCACAAGCGTCACCGGCGCAATGCGTTCAAGTCGCTCACGTAGCGCGATTCCATCGCCCACGACAACGACGAGCGCCGCATCCGCGCGCATTCCGCTGCGCGCCGCCGTCTGCACTTGCTCCGGCGTCAACGCGGCCAACCGCTGGCGATACGTCTGCACATAGTCCGTCGCCAAGCCCAGCAAGCGCGCGGTGGCCACCTGTCCGGCCACCTGCTGCGCCGTCTCCACCGTGAGCGGGAATCGCCCAGTGAGTGTTTGCAGCTGGCGATCAAACTCATCGCGCGGCACAAGCGTGCTGCCCATGCGGCGCACCTGCGCCAACAATTCCACGAGCGCCGAGTCGGTCACATCGGTGCGCACTTCTGCGGCCGCCGTGAACGAACCCACACCGCGCACTTTCGCGACGTCCGAGTATGCGCCGTACGTCCATCCCTTCTGCTCGCGCAGAATGGTGAACAACCGCGCATCGCTCGCACCGCCAAGAATCTGATTCGCCAGATCCATGGCGTGTCCACGAGAGTCCGTGGGCAGCCACGTGGTGTTGCCTGCAATGATGTTGCTCTGCACAGACCCCGGACGGTGCACGAGTAGGATCTCCGTGCGCGCGCGCTGCGGCATGGGACGCGCAGGCGGCGGCGTGGCACCACGGCCACTCCACGCACCGAACGATCGCTGTGCCAACTGATGCGCCTCACTACTGTCCATCGCGCCAGCGAGCACCAGCAACGCCTGCGCCGGACGCACACGCGACACGTGGAACGCCACGAGATCATCGCGCGTGATTGCGCGCACGCTCGTCTCATCGGCGCGACGCCCGTACGGATGCTCACCGTACAACTGACGCGCAAACAACCGCCCCGCGATGGCATCAGGCTGCGAACGCGCCAACGACAGCGCCGACAACGTCTGCGTGCGCAACAATTCGACTTCTGTTGACGGGAACATCGGACGCAGCAACGCATCGGCGAGCATCTCAAATGCCAACGGCGCGTCCGTGACCAACACCGACGCCGACACACTCAAGAAATCCGCGCTGGCCGACGCCGCCAAGGAGCCGCCCACGCGCTCAATCGTCTCCGCGATCTCATCCGCCGTGCGCGAACCGGCACCCTTCGTGAGTAGTCCCGCCACCATGTCGGCGAGTCCGCTCTTTCCTGCGGGGTCGTGCAACGTGCCGCCCAACACAGATAACTGCATCGAGAGCACAGGCTGCTTCTGGCTCTGCACCAACACCACGCGCAGGCCGTTCTCCAACTCGAACTCTACAAACGGCGGGAACTGCGCCTCCGCCAACGGCAATGGTGCCGGTGGTCGCTGCCGCTGCGGCTGCGCAGGTGCCTGCGCTGGAACCGGCGAAGGACGGGTCGTCGCCTGCGCACTCAGCGCGAGCGGAAGCAATGCAGCAAGTGCTGCTACTGTGAGGCGACGCATCTCAGCGGCCCTCCGGTGCGATAACAAGAGTGAGCGAGCGCTCCGCGCGCAGATACGCGCGCGCCACGCGACGCAAATCAGCAAGCGTTACTGCCGCATAGCGCGCGGCTTCGGTGTTCACTGCTTCGGGTCCGCCCAAGTACATCGCGGCGAACTGCACCGCTTCTGCAACCTCGGCAGCGCGCTGACGCCCAAAGATTGTTGCCGCACGCCACTGGTTCTTCGCTTTATCCAACTCGTCGGCCGTAATGCGATCGGTTGCATCAAACAATCCGCGCGCCAACTCGTTGCGCACGGAATCCACCGACACACCACCGTTGGCAATTGCGAGCGCACCAAACACACCCGCACCGCGCATCGGGCCAAACGGATCGTGCAATCCCTGCGTTGCCACCGCCGACTTCGTGCCGCGCACGAGCGTGCGGTTGAGCTTGCTGCTCTCACCCACGCCGAGGATGGTGCCGAGTAGCGAGAGCGCGGGATAGTCTGCGTGCGACGGCGGGACTCCGCGTACCGCTGTCAGCACTGCGGGCAACGATGCCTTTTCATCGATCACGCGCACCACGCGCTGGCTACCCGCGCCCGGCGCCGCCTCACACGTCACCGTCGGGCGAGCTGGGCCTGCGGGAATATTTCCGAAGTACTGCTGCACCAATCGCATCACCTGCGGCAGCGTCACGTCGCCCGCAATCACGAGCGTGGCATTGTTTGGCGTGTAATGCGTGCGGAAGAAGTCGCGCACGTCATCCACTGTGGCGGCATCGAGATCCGTCATCGAGCCAATAATCGAGTGCGCGTACGCAAAGCAACGATCTTTATCGAACAACTGCGGCAGCGAATCAATGAACGCCGCGCTGTACGGCTGATTGTCTACGCGCAGGCGACGCTCTTCCTTCACGGCCTGGCGCTGGTTCTCCAGGTTCTCTGGCGTGATGTCGAGCGACCGCATGCGATCTGCTTCCAACCACAGCGCCAAGTTGAGCCGATTGCTTGGCACCGTCTGGAAATAATTCGTGCGGTCCGGCTGCGTGGTGCCGTTGTAAGCACCACCGGCGCGCTCCACGAGTTGGCCGTGCTCCATCTTGCCCACGTTCGCTGAGCCCTGAAACATCATGTGCTCAAACAAATGCGCGAACCCCGTGCGCCCGGCGCGTTCGTTGCGTGAACCCACATCGTACCAGAGGTTCACCGCCACCACCTGCGCGGAATGATCCTCGACGACGTGCACGCGCAGGCCGTTCATCAGGGTGAAAGATTCAATCTTGACGGGATTGGGGTCCTGCGCCGCCAATGGCGCTGCCAGCGGCGCTTGGAACGCCAATCCAATCACGAGTGCGAAGAGTCCGCGGTGAAATCGCATACGGATGTGGGGAATAGGGGGCGCTAGCGCCCGGTGGAGCCAAAGCCGCCCGCGCGCTCTGTCGTGCGCCCGACGGCTCCGACCTCAAATGACAACGCCTCAAACTTCGCCAACACCATCTGAGCAATCCGCTCGCCGTGCGCAATCGTGAGTGGCGTGGTCCCGCCGTTCTTCACGGGCACCATCCACTCGTCCGGAAAATCCGCATCAATCGTCCCCGGAGAATTCACAATCACGAGATCGGTCT
>JAYUWY010000380.1:0-3032 GCA_043753285.1 Gemmatimonas sp.
GTAGATGGGTAGCACGTTCTGCTTGAGGCCATCGATCTTCTTGGCGTCGACGTCGGCGCACCAGACTTCGTTGCCGGTCTCGGCGAGACAGGCGCCAACGACGAGCCCAACATAGCCCGTTCCAATGACGGTGATCTTCACGTGTGAGTTTTGTGTGCGATGGGCGAGCGCGGCGCCGTGAGTGAGACCATCCGCGCCTTACTTGGCTTCACCTTTGCCAACGCGTTGCGCGTGTCAATCACCAGCGCGGCGTTGTCTACGACGAACTGATAGTCCACCGTCGAGTGGTCGGTGACAATCACGACCGCGTCTGTTTTCGCGAGTTCTGCGGCGGTGAGCGCGACGCTGAACGCTTCGTGTCCGTCCTCGCGGAACTGGGCGACGAATGGATCGTGATACACGACGTCCGCTCCACCCTGCTCGAGCAAACGCATCACGTCGAGTGCTGGCGATTCGCGCATATCGTCAATGTCACGCTTGTACGCGATACCGAGCACGAGGATGCGACTGCCGTTCACCGACTTGCGGGCTTCGTTCAAGCCGTGCGCAACCTTCTCGACGACGAAGTCCGGCATCGACGAGTTCACTTCACTCGCCAAGTCGATGAAGCGCGTCTTGTAGTTCAGCGAGCGCATCTTCCAGGCGAGGTAGTGCGGGTCGAGCGGAATGCAGTGGCCGCCAATGCCAGGGCCTGGCGTGAACTTCATGTAGCCAAAGGGCTTCGTGGCGGCGGCGTCGATGACTTCCCACACGTCCACGCCAAGCCGCTCGCAGACAATCGCCATTTCGTTGGCGAGACCGATGTTGACGGAGCGGAAGGTGTTCTCGAGTAGCTTGACGAGTTCTGCAGCTTCCGGCGACGATACCGGGACCACGGTGTCAATCGTCGAGGAGTAGAACGCGATGGCCACTTCGTTGCAGGCCGGCGTGATGCCGCCCACGACCTTCGGCGTGTTCTTCGTGTTCCACGTCGGATTGCCGGGATCCACGCGCTCGGGGCTGAACGCCAGGAACACGTCAACGCCCACCGTGAGCCCCTTGGCTTCGAGGCGTGGCTGCAACAGTTCGCGCGTCGTGCCAGGATACGTGGTGCTCTCGAGCACAATCAACTGCCCCGGACGCGCGTGCTCCGCAATCGTGGTCGCCGCCGAGAGCACATACGACATGTCTGGATCGCGCGTCTTCGCCAGCGGGGTGGGCACCGCGATTGAAATCGTATCGGCATCGTGCAAACGCTTCGCATCCGTCGTGGCAATCAACTTGCCGCTCTTGACGTGCTTGGCCACGTGTGCGGCCGGCACGTCCTGAATGTGCGAGACACCGCGCATCAGTTGGCCGACCACGCGCTCGCTCACGTCATAACCGATGACCGTGAAGCCCTCCTCGCACAGTTCAATCGCGAGAGGCAAACCGACGTAGCCGAGTCCGATCACCGCCGCCGTGGCGGTGCGGTCCTCGATCTTCTTGAGCAGTGCCGCCTTGATGGTCATTCGATTCGCGAGTGTGAGTTACTTGCCGTAGAACGAGCGCACGGCGGCGACGACTTCATCGCGCTGCGCGTTGGTCAGCTCCGGAAACACGGGCAGCGAAACCACCTGCTTGGCGGCCTTTTCTGACTCGGGGCACGCGCCTTCCTTGTACCCCAAATACTGGAAGCACGGCTGGAGATGCAGCGGAAGCGGATAGTACACCGAGTGGCCGATGCCCTTCGCCTTCAGGTGGTCCTTCAACGCATCGCGCTTGTCCACGCGAATCGTGTACTGGTTGTAGATGCTTTCGTTGGCCGGATCGATGAACGGCGGCACGATGTCTGGAATGTCAGCGAATGCCGCGGTGTAATAGGCGGCGTTGTCGCGACGCTTGGCGCTCCACGAGGCGAGGTGCGGGAGCTTGGCCGAGAGCACGGCGGCCTGCAGCGCGTCCAGACGCGAGTTGTAGCCGACTTCTTCGTGGATGTACGTCGTCATTCCGCCGTGCACACGCAGACGTGCGAGGCGATTGTAAATTGCCTCGTCCTGCGTGACGATCATGCCGCCGTCGCCGTAGCCGCCCAAGTTCTTGGACGGGAAGAACGAGAACGTACCAATGGTCGCGTGCTGACCAGCCATCGTCCATTCACCATTGATCTTGCGCCGCGCGCCAATGCTCTGGGCTGCGTCCTCAATGATCGGCATCGTGGGCAACAGCTTGCGCACCTGCTCGATGGCCGCCATTTGGCCAAACAAGTCCACTGGAATCACAGCCTTTGTCTTGGACGTCACCGCCGCCGCTGCGAGATCGGGGCGGATGTTGTACGTCTTGGGATCGATGTCCACGAACACCGGCGTCGCGCCGACGTTGTGAATCGTGCCGGCGGTGGCGAAGAACGTGAACGGCGTGGTGATCACTTCGTCGCCGCGGCCGATATCGAGCGCGCGCATCGCGATGAGAATCGCGTCCGTGCCGTTAGCGCAGCCCACCGCGTACTTGGAGTTGGAGAGCGTGGCGACCTCGCGTTCAAGACGCTGAACGGGTTCGCCAAGGATGAACGCCTGCGCGTCGACGACCTTCAAAACTTCAGCGACAACCTCGTCGCGAATGGTCGCGTGTTGCGCCTTGAGATCAAGAAGAGGAACAGCCATCGGGAGTGGACCTGAGGGGCAGAAGAAAAAGGCTCGCGCAGAGTCACTGCGCGAGCCTTGTAAGTTCGCTTGGGGCCGTCACATAGTCAACGAAACGACGCCCCAAAACCACGACTTTCTAGAGGGTCGCGCGCAGGGGCAGCGGGACCTCGCGGCCCGTCTTGGCCGACTCGTAGATGCCCAGAATCAGCTCCAGCGACTTTCTCCCGGCGCGGCCATCGGTGTCCGGCTTTGCCTCGCCCCTGAGCACAGCCAGTACATTCCGGTAGTAGCCCTCGTGGCCGAGCCCGTAGACGTTGGGCGGGTTGGTCTCAACGGCGTCGACCAGCTTGTCGTCGTCATCGTAGTCCGCGAACTGCCAGTGCTCGATCTTGTTGACCGCCGTCCCACCGATCTTGGCCGATCCCTTTT
>JAYUWY010000381.1:0-5965 GCA_043753285.1 Gemmatimonas sp.
GTCCCCACCTGAAACCGCTCGAACACACCCGACGTACGTTCAAGTGACCCCAACTGGGAATCTCCAATGCTTCGTACCGTGTTTACCATCGGCTTCCTCGCACTGCTCGGGCTATTCGCT
This sequence comes from Gemmatimonas sp., assembly GCA_043753285.1. Lineage (GTDB taxonomy): Bacteria > Gemmatimonadota > Gemmatimonadetes > Gemmatimonadales > Gemmatimonadaceae > Pseudogemmatithrix. The sequence goes on from JAYUWY010000381.1 coordinate 121, forward strand.
CTGAAGCTCGTCTTTGGGATTCTCGGTGGGCTCTTCAACATCTTCTTCGCGCTGCTCGGGCTCGCGATTCCCGTCCTCGTCATCGGCGCGTTGATCTACGTCGTGATGCTGGTCTTCGCGCCGGAGACGGCGCGCGGCATGAAGGAGAAGTTCGGCGGGAACTGAGTTGAAGACGGAAGACTGAAGACGGAAGGAAAAAGGGGGGTCGAGCTCACGCTCGATCCCCCTGCTTCTTTGCCGTTTCCTTCCGTCTTGTCGCTTCCGTCTTAGAGCTGTTCGCTCACAGCCCAGCACAGCAGCGGAATCATGATCTCGTGGTGCCCGGTGATCTCGTAGCCTTCGCCTCCGGCGAGCACGGGCCGGCGCACCACGTTTTCACGTGGACGATAGTGGCGCTGCATATCAAAGTCCGCGGTCGTGAAGTGCGTCGGCTTCCCGGCGTTCACGTTGCGGCACACCGTCAGCGCTTTGAGAAACACCTCGGGCATGATCACGGCGCTGCCGAGGTTGAGGACGACGCCGCCCTCGTGGAGATCTTCGCAGCTGGCGGCGAGACGGCGGAAATCGCGATGGCTGGTTTCGCCAATCGCGGCACCGTTGGCGGCGGGGTGCTGATGAATAATCTCGGCGCCAATCGCCGCGTGCACCGTGACGGGAATCCACTGGCGATGCGCGGCGAGAATGATGGACTGCTCAGGATGCGCGAGCTTGGGTTCGGCGGCGAGCGCGCGGCCGACTGCTTCGCCCATTCCCCACCCGTGCGTTAGCCCCGCGCCGAAGGCGTCGTTGAGGCCTTTGCCGGTTTCTTCGGCCATGCCAAACGTGCCGTCCTTAAGGCCCGCCGCAACGTCTTCGCTTGTGGCACCGAATCGCGCGACTTCGTAGTCGTGCACGGCGGCGCTGCCGTTCATTGCGAGATGCGTGATCACGCCGCGCGTCATCAGATCATTCAGCAACGGTGCGATGCCCGTCTTCACGACGTGGCCGCCGAGCATCACGATGACGCCCTTCTTCTTTTTGTGCGCGCTGACGATGGCCGTTACGACTTTGCGAAAGTCGTCGGCCTTGAGCACGTGGGGCATGGCGTCGAGAAACGCCTTGAACGAGCGATCATCGCCAGGGGCTTTGGCGAAGGACGCGGACTCGACTTTGTTGGGGCGCGTGGCCACCGGCACGGTACGCACGCGCTCGAGATCAATCTCGCGCGGCGGCCTCTTGCCACTGCTCATTGGTCGCCGATTACCGCGCTCGTCGCCGAGAGGCGATAGTTGCGCAGGTACAGGTTGAGCGAGCCGAACGAGAGGCGTGAGCGCATTTGCAACATCATGCGGCGACTGTCATCCGAGAGCCAGATCTCGGCTTGTCCGCCTTCCGAGAAGATGCCCGACGTCTTGATGATGGGCTGGACGACGATGGCATCGAACTCACCGGCGGGCACACGAATGCGCTCGCGGCGCAGCACGCGAATCACCACCGGATTGCGGTCGGGACGGAAGTAGCGATTAAACGTGTACGACTGTCCGACTTCGAGCGGCACGGTGCGGATGAAAAACAAGAACGATCCGTCGTCGAGCGGATTCTCAACCGACGGGCGGTCTTCAGTGCCGCGCGTGGTCTCGCGGTACACGGAGCGCTCGGGGAAAATCTCGAAGCGACGCTCGCGGTCGCGCGAGCCCTGATTCAAATCCTGGTGATAGCGCAACGAGTTGAGCGTGCAGATGTCCATCCAGCTCTCGTACACATCGTTGACGCGATAAAAAATCGTTCCGCCGCTCACGCTGAATCGCACGTGCCACGCATCGCGGCCACGCACGGTGTCTTGGCCGAGCACGCGCATACGGCCGGTGCCCACTTTGATGGCGCCGAAGCGCACGTCGTACACCAGCGACTCGCCGACATTGAAGGGCACGGCCGCCGGCTGGCTCTGTGCGTGTGCCGCACCGGCCATCAACAGACTCACCGTAATCCCCGCGAGAACGCTGTGCATCCCTTATGAACCCGCAGCGGGCTGTTGTCGTGCCTGAGGGGTTGGTGCGGCAGCGGGAGCCGGCGGCGCCACGCGGCGACCGCGAGCAGCCCACGCGGCCTTGGCGAGGCCCCACGCCTCGGGCCACGCCTCGCGGCGGCTGGGACGCGGCCGCAAATCGAAGCGCAGCGTCACTGGCACCGATTCCATGCGGCGCGCGTGGGGAGCGGCGGCCACGAGCAAATCGAAGTTGGTCTGCCACGTGGACACCGCAGTCGGCAGCGGTGCTTTGTCGAGCGTGCGCAGCAAGTCACGCACGGTGGCGATGCGCAACAAACGCATCGAGCTCCACGGATCCTTCACGCCCGGAATCGTGATCGCCTTCTTGAGCGGCCAGAACTTGGGAATCCACCCGACATACTTGTGCAGCTTGCGCTCGTCTTCGGGCGCATCGTCGGGCAGCGTGCGCTCACCGACGACAACGTCGGCGCCGCCCTCGAACCGCTTCACAATCTCCGGAATTTCTTCTGGACGATCGGTGAAATCGGCCTGCATCAAAATCACGGCGTCGCGGCGCGGATAGCGCGTGCGATTCGCGGCTTCGCGCAGCAACGCTTCAACAGCGCCCGCGTAGCCCACGCGCTTGGACGTGCCGAGCACGGTGAGCGGCACGGCTTTTTCGTAGGGCTCGAGCACGTCGCGCGTCCCGTCGGTGCTGGCGTCATCGTACACGAGCACTTCGTACTCGCGCGTGTACTCCTGGAACACCTTGCGGATGCGCCAGAGGAGGACACCGATGGTCGGGGCCTCGTCGTGTGTTGGGATGCAGATATAGAGCACGTTAGAAAGGTAGGGGCAGAGTCCTGTCTGTTCTACTGCACCTTTGGGGCGAGTAGGGTTCCGACAGTTCCGGGTGGCGGCACTTTGGCGAGTATCTTCCCGTAGTGACGTGTGATACAATAGGCCGTAACTCCACTCCGGACCCATGTTCGACTCCCTGAAGCAAACCATTGGCGATTTACTTGGCGGGCGCGTGGCGCCAGCTGAGCGCAGCGCCGTCATCGCTGAGATGAAGCGCGCGTTGGCGCTGGCGAAGCTCGGTGTGGAGGATCTGGCGGAAAGCGCCGAGGTCACGCGCCTCCGGCTGGACGAAGAGCGCAAGCAGTTGGAGACGGCGACGCGTCGGCGCACGCTGGCCGAAGGCATCAACGACGTAGAGACTGCGGCGCTGGCCGCCAAGTTTGAAACGCAGTTCGCTGAGCGCGTGAGCGTGCTGGAGCGCAAGCTCGATGTGCAGGAAGCGGAGCATGGACTCGCCGAACGCGACTACGATGAGATGCTGAAGCAACTCAAGCAGGCGAGCGTGGGTGGGGGCTCGGGGCTGAGCGCGGCGAACCGTCCGCTCACCGATGCGGATCTCGGGTTGCCCGACGACGCGCCGCTGCGCAGCGAGCTGGATGCGCTCGGTCGCAGTGCCAAACGCAACGAGCGCGACGCCCAGGCAGACGTCGCGCTCGAAGCACTGAAGAAGAAGATGCGGGGCGAGTAGCCCCGCTCATTTTTTACTTGACGTTCGCCATCATCCGGCGAATCGGTACGACCATCAGCAGTAGAATCACGGTGGCGACGGCGAGCGCAACCGCCGTGCCGGTGAAGATCGCGGGCGCTTGATCGAGCGCCGTGGGATCGACGTGACCGCCCACGAGTCCGGCGACGAGGTTACCCACCGATGAGGCGAGGAACCAAATGCCCATCATCTGCCCGACATACTGACGCGGCGCGAGCTTCGTCATGGACGACAAGCCGACGGGGCTCAAGCAGAGTTCGCCCACCGTCTGGAAGAAATACGACGCGATGAGGAACCACGGCGAGACGAGCACGGTGCCGCCGCTCGCGACCACCTGATTTGCGGCGACAATCATAATCGCAAAGCCCACACCAGCCATCGCGAGACCGGTCGCGAACTTCGCGGGGCTCGAGAGTTCGATGTTGCGCTTGGCCATCCACACCCACAGGCCCGCGAACACCGGCGCCAACACGATGATGAAGAACGAGTTCACCGACTGGAACCACGTCGTCGGCATCTCGAAGCCCAACACGGTGCGATCAGTAAAGTCGTTGGCGAACAAGTTGAGCGACGTCGGTGCCTGCTCGAACGCGGCCCAGAAGATCGCGGCGAATACAAACAGCACGAAGATCACGGCGACGCGCTTCTTTTCATCGCTCGTGAGCTTGCCAGCGATAAACACCGTGGCAAAAAACGCCACCGCGAGCGCGACGAGCACGAACGTCATGTAGCCGCCAACGACCACAGGATTAATCGTGATAGCGCCAAACGCGGCGAGCGCAAACACGAAGGCGAGCACGCCAAGGCCGACGAACGTGATGGTCTTCACCGACTGCTCGCGCTTGGCCTGCACGACGGGATCCGGATCGCGAACGATGTCTTCGCCGATGGGACCGAGCGTGGGCTTGGCGCGGAAGTAGAACCACAGCAAGCCGAAGAGCATGCCGACGCCTGCGGCGCCGAAGCCCCAGTGCCAGCCGACCATCTCGCCGAGCGTGCCGGTCACAATTTGACCGATGAACGCGCCGGTGTTGATGCCCATGTAGAAGATCGAGAAGCCGGCATCGCGGCGCGCGCCGCCCTCTGGATACAAGTCACCGACAATCGCGGAGATGTTCGGCTTGAGCAACCCCGTGCCGAGCACGATGAGCACGAGGCCGAGGAAGAAGAAAATCTTTCCGCTCGCGCCGGTGAATCCGGAGATACCAATGCTCAAGTGGCCGGCGGTGATGAGCATCGCGCCAATGAGAATTGCGCGTCGCAGACCGAGCAAGCGATCGGCAATCCAGCCACCGGGCAGCGAGGCGAGATACACCGACGCGGCGTAGATGCCGACGATGGCCGACGCCGAGGGGCGGTCGAGGCCGAAGCCGCCATCCAACAGGGCCGCCGACATAAACAGAATGAGGAGCGGGCGCAGACCGTAGAACGAGAAGCGCTCCCACATCTCGGTCATGAAGAGCGTGGAGAGACCACGCGGATGACCGAAGAAGGCTTTGTTCTCTACGTACGGTGCGGCGTCGGAACTCGAATGCGGAGTCATAGACTCGGGGGCAGAGGGACCTTCAGGCAGGCCACGAGGTGGCCCGGGGAATCCAGCGTGACAGGATGCAACTCAGGATGCTCGCTCAAACACCCCTCATCCTTCAAGGGGTGAGGGCATCTCGGGTATTGCGGACAGCCGTGGGCGGGGACGAGTTCGAGGGCGATCCGGAGCCGCCGTTGGCGTCGCAACCCCGTGGGCACCGCCGCGTGGAGAATCTGCGTGTAGGGCATCGCGGGTGCGTCCAAAACCTGTGCCGCGCTGCCAGTCTCGACAAATCGTCCGGCGTACATCACAGCCACGCGCGTGGCCAAGCGCCGCACCACGCCGAGGTCGTGCGAGATGAGCAGCAACGCCATGCCGCGAGACACGCGCAGATGGTCGAGCAGCGCAAGCAGTGGTTCGCGCGCCGCGGCGTCTACGTTGGCGACGGGTTCGTCGCAGACGAGTAGGTCAGGCTGCGGTGCGAGTGCACGTGCGATGGCCACACGTTGACGCTCGCCGCTGGAGAGCGCCGCCGGGCGGCGCGCACCAAGTGCCGGGTCGAGGCCAACTTCTACAAGCAGCGCATCGGCATGACGCGCCGCCGCTTTGCCGCGCGAGTGCGCATGTGTCTCGAGCGCTTCGATGAGCAATGAGCGCACGGTGCGCTGCGGCGTGAGCGACGCGCCCGCGTCCTGCGGTACGACCTGCAGCCGGCGACGCAGGGCGCGCATCATTGAGCGGTCGGTGGGATCGAGTGTGCGGCCGAGCACAGTGACGCTGCCTG
>JAYUWY010000382.1:0-3026 GCA_043753285.1 Gemmatimonas sp.
GATGAAATCGGTCTCGCGGTCGCGGCCACGACGTTCTCCATCGTCGCCGTGTTCGTGCCGATTGGATTTATGTCGGGCATCTCGGGTCAGTGGTTCAAGCCGTTTGCGTTGACTATTGCCTGCGCTGTGCTCGTGTCGCTGTTCGTGTCGTTCTCGCTCGACCCGATGCTCTCGGCGTATTGGCCGGACCCGGAGATTGAGAATCACGAGCACCGCAGCTGGATCTCGCGCAAGCTCGTGACGTTCAACAACTGGTTCGACAAGATGTCGGGCAAGTACACCAAGGTGATCGGTTGGGCGCTCGACAACCGCATCGCGATGGTGCTACTGGCAGCCGGCTCCCTCGTGGGCGCGCTGTGGCTGCAGCGCGCGTATGGTGGGTTCGGATTCGTCCCAGTGAGCGACAACTCTGAGTTGGTCATTCAGATTGAAACGCCGCCGGGCTCGAACCTCGACTACACGCGTCTCAAGACCGAAGAAGCCGCACGTCTCGCACGCGCCCATCCCGAAGTGCGCTACACGTTCGCGACGGTCGGTGCAGGCGGTGGAATGGATCCCTCCGAAGCACTGGGCGCGGTGGACCTCGGCTCGGTGTACGTGCGCCTGACGCCGAAGGCCACGCGTGATATCTCGCAGGATCGCTTTGGCGCCGTGTTGCGCGAAGAAGTGAAGACGATTGGTGGTGCAACGGTGGCGGTGTTTACGAGCGGATTTGGTGGAGCCATCAAGCAGATGCAGTTGGAACTGCGCGGCGTTGATGGCCGCCAGTTGCAGCAATTCGCAGACTCTGTGCTGCACCTCGTGCGCAATGTGGATGGCGCCGTGGACGTTGGACTCTCGACGAAAGGCCAGAAGCCCGAACTCGAAATCACACTCGATCGTGCGCTCGCGGGCTCGATGGGTGTAACTGTGGGGCAAATCGCGCAGTCGCTACGTCCGGCCTTCGCTGGAGTGGACGCTGGTGACTGGGTGGACCCCGCGGGCGAAAATCGCAAGGTTCGCGTTAGACTCGCGCCGGAATCTCGTGCGCGTGTGAGCGACATCGAACGTCTGCCGATCGCGGTGGGCGGGCAGGGTGGCGCACCGATGCGAATGATGCCGCTTGGCCAGCTCGCAACGGTCACGCAGGGCGTTGGTCCGGCGAAGATTTCGCATCTTGATCGCGACAACGTCGTTGTCGTGCAAGCCAATGTGTCGGGACGCTCGCTGGGTGAAGTCACGAGCGACATCACCGCTGCACTCGAGAAGATGAACATCCCCGAGGGTGTGCGATGGTCGTTTGGTGGCGAAGCGAAAGATCAGGCGCAGGTGTTCGGTGACATCCTCGCGGCGCTGGGCATCGCGCTCTTGTTGATGTACCTGATTCTCGTGATGCAGTTCGGTTCGTTCCTTGAGCCAATCGCAATTCTCGTCTCGCTGCCGCTGTCGCTCATCGGTGTGGTGCTCGCGCTCCTCATCACGGGCGACACGTTGAACATCATGTCCATGATTGGCGTGATTCTATTGATGGGCATCGTCGCGAAGAATGCGATCTTGCTCATCGATTTCGCCAAGTGGGGACAAGAGCAGGGCATGTCGCGACGCGACGCCATCATCGAAGCCGGTCGTGTGCGGTTGCGGCCGATCTTGATGACGACGTTCGCGCTCATCGCCGGTATGATTCCCGTGGCACTCGGCATTGGCGAAGGCGCCGACTTCCGCGCACCGCTTGGCCGTGCGGTCATCGGCGGTACCATTACGTCCACGTTCCTTACGCTGCTCGTGATTCCGACGATCTATGAGATCATGGATGAGCTGCGCGACAAGGTTGCGGGGTGGTTCAAGTTCCCGGTGCGTCCGAAGACCGAAGAGTACATGGTGCCGACGAAGCATTCTTAACTGCTTTCACCACGAAGGCACGAAGTACTACAAAATCTTAGGGGGCTCGCACCGAATGATTGGTTCGAGCCCCCTAAGATTTTGCCGTTGCAGTACTTCGTGCCTTCGTGGTGAAGCAGTGAGCAGTTACGGCATCGGCCCATTGTGGCGTGGCGGACGATGCGCGGCGATCCATGCACGCTGCGCATCCGTGAGCACTGCGCGCAACGCGAGATGCAACGCGCGCACTTCCGGACGCAATGCCTCAGCAAGCGGACGGCCCGTCACGAGAATCGCGCGGACTTCTTCGCGCGTGGCACCGCTGTCGCGCGCTGCACGCGCTTCTTGGAAGATTGCACGCAGCGAGTCGAGCGTTGTTGCGTGTTCCGTGCGGAACGCCTCGCGCAGCGCGAGCATCTCGCCCTTCTGTTCGTCCGTCAACGCCAGCGAATCAGGAAAGTGCGGGCGGTGCGTACCACCATCAAACGGGCGGGGACCAGCTTGGGGACCAAGCGTGCCTTGCAGCGCGGCGCCCTCAGCGCCAAACATCGTCAGCGCGAAGTCATCCTCGAGCGCACTCGTCGTGCCGATCGGGGATTCTGCGCACGCCGCGAGCACCAGCAATGCGGCGAGGGTGGGAAGAACTGTTCGACGAAGCATTTAACACTCTCCTTCGGGTTGTCGCGCGGCAGGGTGGGGGCCTGCGCGGGTTCGTGCTTGTTGGATGCCACCAAATCAAAAGCGTTAAGACCCACCTGCGGAATCGGACGCTGTTCGGGTTCGGATCGTCTCCTTGAGCATCCCGTCCCAGAGGGGAATGGTCACCCGCCAGAAGAACCGACGCTGGGAGCCCGGCTTCCGCTCCCGCGCCTGCCAGCGGCCAAACCAATCCAGGCCCCGGGTGCGCATCATCGGCGGGGGCGCCACCCCCACATCGGCAAAATCGCCCGCGAAGTACGCCCGCACTCCCGAACCCGTATGGCGCACCACCGCCGGGAACGTGGACGGGAAGCCCATCGCCCGCAGTCGCGACTTGGCACCGGTGCTCACGCTCAAATGATACGACGCGAGCACGCGCCCGCTGCTCGTGGGCGTCACGCCAGCGAACCAATACCAATACGGCTGGTTGGAACGCACGCGTCGCATCAGCGGATCATCGGGCTCATCCA
>JAYUWY010000383.1:0-5950 GCA_043753285.1 Gemmatimonas sp.
GACTCGATTGGCGGCACACTGCGCATTGAAGGCATCGCCGTGGGTTCGCTGGACACCATGGACGTGCGTGCCACACTTGATGGTGATTCACTCTATGCCGCGAGTTACGGTGTCACGACAATGACCGGCGAGCTGTTGCTCTCGGGCGTGCCGTATGCGACCACGGGCCTCGCCACGTTTGATATGGTGGATGCGCACGCGGGCTCGGCGGTGCTCCATCATTTGAGCGCCGAAGCCACGGTGCGCGATCCGCGCTGGGTGGACGTGTCGTTTCGCGCAGTCGCGCAGGATACGCTGTACGCGCAGGGTCGCGCCGACATTCACTTGATGGGCGACAGTCTTGAGGTGCGCCTCGACTCGCTCACGGCCAATACACGCGATGCTGCCTGGCGACTCGCGCAGCCGACGCGAATGTTTCGAGGGCCCGATCGCTTTGAACTCGATTCACTGCTTCTTACGAGCAGCGACGGCGCGAGCCTCGCCATGCGCGCGCGCCTGGACTCGTCGGGACCCATGGCCGTCAGCGCGCAGGCCGTGCGCGTGCCGATTGCGCACGCGCGATTCACCGGCCTCGTCCCGCTGGACGTGAACGGATTGCTCAGCATGGACGCGACCGTCATCGGTACGTTCTCTGACCCGCGGATGAACATCACGCTGCACCTCGATTCCACGGTCGTGGATGGACGTGCCGCGCCAGAGTTGAACGTGCGCGCGACCTACGCTGTGCATCGCGCGGATGTCACCGTGAACGGTCGCATGCTGCAAAACGACGCGTTCACGCTAAACGCAGAGCTCCCTGTCGACCTGTCGTTTACAGAGCGTGCGCTGAAGGATCGACTCATCGATACGCCGCTCTACGTGCGCTTTGTCGCGAGCGGCGCGCCGCTGGCCGGCTTTGAAGCGTTGCTCACCGATGTGCGCGAGTTGAGTGGTGGCCTCGACGCCGACGTGCAAGTCACCGGCACGTGGCGCGCGCTCGAACCACGCGGCATCATCCTCCTGCGTGAAGGCGCGTTCACCGTGCCGGCGCTTGGCACTGGATTCCGCGAACTGCTGATGGACGTCTCGCTCGCGCCAGACACCATTCTGATTCAACGCGCGCGACTCGCCGACGAGCAAAGCCTCAACGACACGGCATCCATCGAGGGCGCCATTGTGCGCACCGCAGACGGTTGGCAGGCCGATATCCGTACGATGGCGCGCGCGTTACGCGTGATTGACGATCCGCGCGTCGCAGAGGCGGAGATGTCGTGGCAGCTGCATCTGCGCGGCCCGCTCGACACGATGGTGCTCGGCGGCGACGTGTTCGTGCCCAGAGCCAACCTGTTCATCGGCCGTCAGCGTCGTCGCGCACTGCAACTCGCCGAAGACATTGCGGCCGACGAAGCCGCGACGATGTACGCGCCGCGACTCGAAGGCGTCCGCCTGCGCTTGGGCAATGAAGTGCGGTTGCGTTCGCCAGAAGCGACGGTGCAGCTCACCGGTGCCGTGGCGGTGGCCGGTACACTCGACGAGCCTGATGTGCGCGGTGAGATCTACGCCACGCGCGGCAACTTCCGACTCGACCTCGGCTTGTTGCAGCGCACCTTCCAGGTGGACAGCGGCCTCGTGCGTCTCAACGGGCCGCTGAGCATTCCGCCCACGCTCGACATCTACACGTCGTACACGGTGCGTCAGGCGGACCGGGAGGATGTGAAGATTGGTGCGCGCATGAGCGGTAACGTGGACGCGCCGCGCCTCACACTGTCCTCCGGCGACCTCGGCACAACGGCGAGCGAGACAGAGATTATTTCGTACTTGCTGTTTGGTGCGCCGAGTTTTGTGCTCGACGGGCAGAGCGCCTCGGCAGTGCGATTGGCGACGGCAGCGTTGGTGCCGTCGTTGGGCGGCGCAGCGGAGCGCGCGCTGGGCGCGCGCCTTCCTTTCTTGAGCGAGTTGCAGGTGGTGACCGTGGCCGGTGATTCGCCCCGCGACTTCACACTCAACTCATTCGAAGGCTTGCTCAACTCGTTCGCGCTGACGGCGGGCACGCAGATTGGTACTGACTCGTACTTGCGACTCTCCAGTGGCGTATGCCGCGGTGACAATCGCGCGGCCCAGTCGCTGCCCGCGTGGTTTGGCATCTCTGGTGAGTATCGTCCGCTCGAGAAGCTCTCCGCGGAGTTGTCGCTCACGCCCGGCTCGTCGCCCTGCAATCGCATTGGTAGCTTCGCGCAGATCTACCAGCTCGGTCTCGATCTGTACAAAGACTGGCGCTGGTAGCTCACGCTAGACGCCGAACTGTCGCAGGTGATGGTCCGTGTGCTTGTAGAGCAACACGCCCCAGTCGTGGGCACTCATGTCGCCGAAGAACGGATGCACGGCGAGTACCGCACCGGCCGCGGGTTCGCGCACTGCGGCGATGTCTGCTTGCAGCGCCGCCACATCTGCGTCCCACGATTTTGGCTTTCGCGATGACATCTCTGGCGCAGTCGGTGCGCCCTTGGGAAACGGCAGCGTGTGGATGAGCAGCCGGCGTATCAGCCAGCGCAGCGGCACGGGCCGACGCGGCAGCACGAGTTCACCGCGCGACAGTCGAAACCCTTCGAGCAAATGCGAGACCATCCGTGGCGCAGTGAACTTCCCCCACTGGGGCGCGCGATCATGCGAGAGCGTTGCGAGCCGCCGCACGAGTTCATCGCGGCGCGCGGCGTCGTAGAGAGTGATTGCCATAGCGCTGAGCCTAGCGAACCCGCGCCCCAGACGCCAGCAACGAAAACGATTAGTTTGGTGAGACCCCCAAACCCCGGCGGCCATGCGTCCGATTCGTCTCCTCCCTGCTCTGCTCATTGCGGCCTCAACGCCGCTCGTTGCTCAGGATCCCGCGCCCGTGACCACGAAACTCGTCGCGGACTTTGGATACGTGCAGGCGAGCGGCAACTCACAGGTGACCACCACCAGCGTGGGTCAGAAGCTCACGCAGCAACGGGGCCTGTTTGGTTGGGAGCAGAATTTTCAGCTCGTCTACGGTGAGCAGCAGGGTGTCGTGAACACGAATTTTCTGAAGACTGGTTTGCGCGCCGACTACAAGTTGAGCGGCATCTTCAGCGCCTTTGCCACGGCGGCGTACGATCGCAACGAGTTCGCCGGTATTCAGCGTCGCTTCGAAGAGAACTTGGGTCTCGCGTGGCGTGCGTTTGGCTACGCGAGCGACACCCTGCGCCTCGAACTGGGCGCCTCCGTGACGCAACAGAAGTCCACCGACAACATCGTCAGCAATTTTCCCGCAGGCCGCGCGGCGTTTGCCTACCGCCATCTGTTCAGCGAGCGCTCGTTCTTCCTGCAGACCGTCGAAGCCCTTCCGAACTTTAAGGACACGGACGACTTCCGCGTGAACACGGAGTCATCGGTCGTCGCACCGATCTCGGTGCGCGTCGGCGTGAAGGTCTCGTACTCCCTGCGCTTCGATCACTTGCCCGAGCCGGGATTCCGGAAGACGGACCGCATCTTCACCACCGGTGTACAGCTGACGTTTGAGTAGCAGCTCGCGCTAGCGCGGCAGGGTGAAGGAGAAGATGCTGCCTTCACCCACCGTGCTCTCCACCCAAATGCGGCCCCCGTGCGCTAGAACAATGGCGCGGGCGATGGTGAGGCCGAGTCCCGTGCCGCCATGTTCGGTCGCATCCACACGCGTGACCTGGGCGAAGCGCTCAAAGATGTGCTCCACCGCTTCGGGAGGAATCCCACGCCCCTCGTCGCGCACGCGCACCACAACCTGATCGCGTTCCACCGCGGCGCTGATGCGCACGGCCTTTGCAGCCGGCGTGAACTTCACCGCGTTGGATACGAGGTTGATTAGCACACGCGCGACGCGGTCCGCGTCCACGTTGGCCATGACCGAGCCGGGTGACCACTCCAAAATGACACCGCGCTGCTCGGCGACAGGCGCCGTCGCATCGCGGGCGATGGCGAAGACGTCGGTCATCGAGACATCGCGGCGCTCCATGGGCAACTGCCCTGCTTCGAGTCGCTCGAGGTCGAGCAAATCATTCACCAGCGCCAGCAAGCGTGACGCATTGCGCTTGGCGAGATCAATCAGCTCCGTCGCTTTGGGCGACGTCGAGTCGGGCAGCAAACGCGTCAGCAACTGGAGTGCGCCCTGCACTGCGCCGATTGGCGTGCGAAGCTCGTGACTCACGACGCCAATCAACTGATCCTTCGCACGTTCGACTTCGCGCGCGGCAGTCACATTGTTGGCCAAGAAGCGCACACCCTTGAGCTCGCCGCGCACAAGCGTGGGCTCAAGCAGTGCCTCAACTTCAACCGGTGCGGCCCCAGAGGGCACGAAGCGAAGGTAGAGTTCAGTTGACTCGTGGCGCTCCTGCACCCCGCGCCAGGCTGCGCTGAACGCGTCGCGGCTTGGCGTGTCGAGCCCGCCGCGCAACCAACCAAAGCGCGGCGGCGTTGGCGGATCGCCAATCGTGTTGCGAAACGCTGCGTTGGCGTACTGCACCGCGCCATCGGGCCCCAGCTGCACCACGAGCTCACGTGTACTCTCGAGCAGCGTCGACAACTGCTCGCCCTGCTCTTCGAGGAGTCGCGCGGTCTCGCGCAACTCAATCTCTGTCATCGCCGCGCGCGCGAGTTCCTCGAGTATCTCCAGATCCTCGGCCGACCATTCGCGCGCTTCCGTGTCAAACGCACAGAACGAGCCGAGCGTCTGTCCATCGCTGGACTGCAGCGGCATGCCCGCGTACGCGTGCACGCCCATTTCAGGAATAGCTCGATTGTCGAACACCAAGGGATGAATCGTCGCGTTGGGCACAACGAGCGGCGCGGCACTCGCAACCACGTGCTGGCAGAACGAATACTCGAGTCCGTTCTGGCGAGCTTTCGCGAGCTCGTCACTCATGCCACTGAACGCGGCGAAGTATTGGCGATTTCTATCAATCAACGTCACGACCACGCTGGGCACGCCGAGCACGCGGCGCGCGAGCATCGTTAGGCGCTGCAGCGACGGATTGACCGGGGCATCAAGCAAGCCCGTGGCCGCCACGGCTGCGAGGCGGTCGGCGCTATTGATGATAGCGGGGTCGGCGAGGGGCATACCAAAATATATCCCTCCCGCCCAACAGCTACCGAATTTCGACGTCCCGCTCGAAGTCGAACATCGTGAGGCGCCGCAGCCGGTAGTACGCCACCCAGTAGCCACGCACGGACTGCAAGTACTGCAGCAAGGCCGCGTCCTTCTCGGTCTGGGCCTGATATAGATTGTCCGCGCCAATGCGGCCAATCACGTAGCGGTTCTTGGCCACGTCAAAGCGCTTCGCACCCACCGTGTCAGCCTTCGCCGCGATGGTCAACTGTCGCGCCGCTTGGCCCAGCTCCAGCACGGCAAAATGCGCTTCCTGTGAAATTTGCTCGCGCGTGTATCTCGTTGTTACTGCGACGCGACGCTGATCATACTCGGTCGCCGCAATCTGGGCACTGCGGCCACCCCACTGCACCAGTGGCATCGACAGGCCTAAAGTAAAGCGCTGTGCCTCGCGCGGATCACGATACGCATCCGACAACTGCGAGGCGGTCTGGTTGAGTCCCATCGAAGCCTGAATGGTCCCACCAAAACCCGTCCCGCGCTTTGCTTCCACGACACGGCGCTCGGCCTGCACTTCCTGCAGCTCCAGGTCGCGCATCTGCGCACGAGAGCGCAGCGCCATCGCCACCGCCCGCGCCGTGTCAGCGGCAATCGTCGCCGGTGGCGGCTCTACGACAATCGCTAACGGCGATCCGATCGGCAGATCCAAAGCCAAACGCAAAGAAGCCAACGTGCGGTCGTAGGTCACGCGCGCACCTTCCAGCGACGCCTGCGCGCGCAGCAAGGCCAACTCGCTCTGCAGCAAATCGTTCTCGCCGATGCGGCCAACTTCGAAGCGCCCCTTGTTCAGCGTGAACAAGGTGTCGTTCACCGTCG
>JAYUWY010000384.1:0-13882 GCA_043753285.1 Gemmatimonas sp.
TCGACGAGCACGTCGAAGGCGCGGCTCTGACCGAGCAAGTATGCCGACACCAACTCGCCATCATCGAGCTTCTTGAGCTCCACAAGCGAGGTATAACCGGCCGGCAATGCATTCAGCTTCAGTGCGACGCTTCCCATATACTCCTCTCATCGAGAGTGTGGTGGGGTATGTCCCCGCCGATATGGAGTGCAGGAGCCGTGCCAGCGTCGCAAAGCGAGCTAAGTCCTTATTTTACAACGGTTAATCCTTACTTCATCTTCGCTTCTGTCCCCGTTTCCGGGAGACAACTGTCACCCATCGAGGACACCGGCGAAGCCAGCTACGTATAGAACACCCGCCATTGTCTTTGCATCGGTTATCTCGCCGCTCCGAATCATCGCTAAGACGGCTGACAGGTGCAGTGGCACGACTTCGATAAACTCGTCCGCCTCCCGCGCCGACTTTCCTTGCGTCAGTCCGGTCGCCAAGAACAGGTGGATCTTCTCGTTGGTAAATCCTGGCGCCGTCCAAATGCTCGTGAGCGGAACAATGCGCTCGCACTTGCAGCCCGTCTCCTCAAGCAGCTCACGCTCGGCGCAGGCAATCGGCGCTTCGTTTGTCTCGAGACGGCCCGCCGGAATTTCCCACAACGTTCCGCCCGTCGCGTAGCGGTACTGCTTGAGCAACAACAACTGCGGATCATCACCGCGCGGATTGCTCAACACCGGCACCACGGCCGCCGCACCCGGATGATGAATCAATACTTGATCGCCTTCGCTACCATCAGGGAATCGCACGCGATCCACGTGCGCCTCTAAAAAGCGATACGTCCACTGACGCTCGCCATCAATGCGACCCGGCGTATGTGTCACGCGCCCTCCGAAGGATCTGCTGCCGCTTGCATCACACGCAGTGCGCCGTGATTGAGCGCTGCGAGCGGCGCTTCAATCTGAGTTGCGTCGCCAACCGCCAGTAGCAGCAAGCGCGCCGGATCTAGATGCGCCAGTGCTACACGATGCACGTTTGCTGTGGTGATGGCCTGCACGGCATCGCGGTATTCGCGAAACCACGCTTCGGTCAGATCGTGCACCACAGCGCCCGCAAGTGCGCCCGCGACAGCCGCTGTGCTCTCGAAGCGAATCGGAAACACACCCGCCAAGTAATCCGTCGCCAACGATAGTTCGTCGGCACTCGGCGGTGCCGCGCGCATCGCATCGATCTCGCGCAGGATTTCAATCACCGCCTTATCGGTGACTTCCGTCTTCACCGCGGTGCTCGCCACAAACGGTCCCGCCGCACGGCGCCAATCGTAGCCCGATGACGCGCCATACGTGAACGCGTTCTTCTCGCGCAAATTCAAATTGATACGCGACGAGAAGAGCCCGCCGAGTATCGCGTTCATGACGGTGATTGCGAGATAGTCTGGGTGCGCACGCGGCACACCACCGTGTCCCACGCGCAGTTCCGACTGCGGCGCGTCCGGCTTGTGCACGACAATCGTCGCGCGCGTCGCGGCCACGCGATCCACACCCACGCCGCGCAATGAAACCGCGGCCGCCTTCCAATCGCCAAAGCGCGCCTCGGCGAGTGCGACGGCAGCATCAACCGTGATGTCACCCACAAGCAGCAGCGTGGTCGTCGCGGGGCCGTAGTGCGCGGCGTGAAATGCGCGAAGCGCCTCGGCGTTGAGCGCGCTCACGCTCTGCGCGTTTCCGCTCGCGGGTCGTCCGTAGCGCGCGCCGGCATACAGCACGCCAGTAAATCGCATATCCGCGAGCCCGCGTGGTTCGGCGAGTTGTTGCGCGAGATCATCGATGCGCTCTTCGCGCTTTCGCGTCACGTCGGCTTCGGGAAAACTCGGCGCGCGCAACACCTGTGCAAACAACGCAAACGCTGTGTCGAGATTCGTCGGCGTCACCGTCACGCGCGCTACGGTCGAATCCCAATCGGCCGATGCTTCAAAGGACGAGCCCAACGCTTCAAAGCGCTCGGTCAGTGCCGCGCCGTCGAGCGCGCCAGTGCCTTCATCCAATGTGCGCGCGGTGAGCGCAGCTAGTCCTTCTTTGCCGCGAGCGTCACCCGACGCTCCCGCATCCACCAACGCGAGCGCCGTGACGATCGGCAAGCGATGCATCGGCGCGACCAAGAGGCGAATGCCGTTGCTCAGCGTTGCGCGATGCACCGCAGGAAACTGATACGGTCGCACCGCAGCGGGCCCTGGACGCACACTCACACTCATGCGGCCTCCGCAGCCGCAGCACGCGGCACATAAGAGAGCGACGCGCGATTGTCTTCACCGAACAGTTCGCGCGCGACCTCCTGCATTTGCGCGCACGTCACCGCTTGATACCGCCCCAGCTCACCGTTGACGCGGTGGGAATCGCCAAAATAAGTAGCAAACTGCGACAATTTATCGGCGCGCTGCCCGGCCGACTGCAACTGTAGCAACCAACTGGCTTCAATGAGCGCCACTGCGCGCGCGCGTTCGGCTTCCGTGACTCCATCACGGCGCACGCGCTCAATTTGCTCAACCAGCGCCGCTTCAATCGTCTCCAGCGACACGCCAGGGCGCGCGGTCACGTCGCAGATTAGGAGATCCGCGCCCTTCGTGAGATCAAACGTGTACGCCCCTGCATCGCTGGCCACGCGCTGCTCGCGCACCAGCGCGCGCGGCAACCGCGCACCTTCTCCCAGACCGAGCACCGCGCCGAGCAAGCTGGCCGCGTACCACGCGTCCGCGCCGCAGGGGGCCACGCGAAACGTCAAGAACGTACGCGCCGCTGCTACCTCGTCTTCCACGACTTCGCGCTTCCACTCGCCAAACGTGCGCGGCAGCTCCATCGGCGGCAGCGCCGGCCGGCCCGTACCGCGCGCGATTGCACCAAAATGTTTTTCCACCATCGTCATCGCCGCCGCGGGCTCAAAGTCTCCCGCAATGCTCAGCACCGCATTGTCTGGCGTGTAGTACGTGCGAAAAAACTCAGCCACATCCTCCAAGCTCGCTTCCGACAAATCCTCCATCGAACCAATCAGCGAGTGGTGAAACGGATGCTCGGGCGGATGACACAGCGCCGGCAGCTTCTCCCACCACGTGCCGTACGGCTGATTGTCCACCGACCAGCGCCGCTCGTTCTTCACCACGTCGCGCTGCGTATCGAGCTTCTGTTGCGTCATCGCCGGCAAGAGACGCCCCATGCGGTTTGCTTCGAGCCACAATGCGAGCTCGAGCTGGTGCGACGGCACGGTCTCGTAGTAGTTGGTGCGATCCAGAAACGTTGAGCCGTTGAGCGTGCCGCCGGCGCGCTGAATGAGCTCAAAGTGCTCGTTCGCACCCACATGCTCGCTGCCTTGAAACAGCATGTGCTCAAACAAATGTGCGAAGCCGGTGCGGCCCACGCGCTCGTTTGCCGAGCCCACATGGTACCAGAGGTTCACCGCAACAATCGGCGTCGCGTGATCTTCAGACAGCACCACCCGCAATCCATTCGCGAGAGTGTGTGTGACAATAGGAAGCTGCAACACTTGGTGTGGTCCTTAGGCGCGCGCGCGCGCAATGGCCATCAGGCTCTGCCCAAACGGCGGGCGCACGAGATGCTGTTCGAGAAAATGTCCCACTGGAAAAATCGCGCGATCAAACAGTCGCACCGATGCGGGCTTGAACGTGCGCTGCTTCAAGAGCACGAACGATGCGCCCCACGCGAAGTATCCAATGGCATTGAAATAGTGCAGACGCACTACATCAAAACCGGCCTCTTCAAGCGCGCGGCGAAGCGTCGGCTTGGTGTACCGTCGAAAATGTCCAAAGTCCTTATCAATCGGCGCGTAAAGTTCTGGACGTGCCGGCACGAATAAGCACAGATGCCCGCGTTGCGCGGCGAGCAGCGTCCGCCACCGCCCGAGCTCCGTCACATCCTCGCGAATGTGCTCAAGCACATTCACGCTCACCATTGCATTCCAGCCCCCGTCCACCGGCAACGCTTCAGCCGTGCCGTGCACCAACTCCTGTGTGGGGTGGTCGCGCCGCAGGCGACTCGCGAAGCGGTCGTCCGGCTCCACCGCCACAAGTCGTGAGATCGTTGGCACGCGCGCGAGCTCGGCCGTCAGTTGCCCGATGCCGGCGCCAACTTCGACGACCGATCCGTGCAGGTACTCTCCAAACTCATTCAAAAGCGCGCGGCGATAGTTGCGCGCCTCGCCCAGCGCGGCAAACTCAAAGTCTTCGGTCGAGGCTTCTGCGTTCGGACGATCCGATTCCATGGCTCAGGGAGTTAGAGTCAGCGCCAACTTCGCGCTACCAATCCAGAATTCGGGCAAGCGGTGCCTTCACCGTCTCGCTCAAGAAGTAGCTGGGCTGCCGCACGAGGCGACGCCACACATCGTCTGTGCGCGTGGGTGACCGATACGAGACGAGTCCCTCGCGATTTGCCACCAAGCTCGCGCGCAGCACGTGAAACGGATCCGACACCACCACAATCGTATCCATCCGCCGCGCGTGCAGCAGTCGCGCCACGCGCTCGAGCGACTGTCCCGTGGTGCGGCCTTCGTTCTCCAGTAAGATCGCCGAATCCGGCACACCCGCGCTCAACATATAGATGCGACTCACCGCCGCTTCCGACGCCGTGTCGCCTTCCGCCATTCCGCCCGTAACCACCAGGCGCGAGGCAATACCGTCGTTGAACAACGCCACCGCGTGATCTAGTCGCGCACGGAGCACTGGCGATGGACGTCCGCGGTACTGCGCGGCGCCGAGCACGACAATCGCCTGCGCGTGCTGCGCATCGTCGCGAGTCGCCGCGCGCAGCACGAGTGCTGCCGACACGCTCCAGCATGCCACCAGTAGCGCGACCAGCGCCACGACCACTCGGCGACGAAGAGACCACGGCGGGAAAGGCATTCGCATCAAGATACGCAGTCGCTACGCGCCAAGTCCCAACAGCGCGAGCGCGGACGCATCCAAGTCCGCATCGAGGCTCGCAGCGCTACGCGCCGTCGCACCCGCCGCAATGCCGTCCAGATGATGCAGCGCCAGCCGTCCCAGCAATGGTGTTGCAATGCGCGCCTGCAGGCCGGCCGTGCGCAGCATCGCGTGCGCGAGTTCCGCCGCGGCGGCGGCGCGCTCGGTCCACAGCGAGACGGCGAGGCTGCGCACGGGCGCCTCTCGCACCAGTGACACGAGGAGCGCACGCGCACCGCGCGCAGCCGCATCGCCCGCCGTCGCTCGCCATCCGTCGAGTGCATCCGGTGCTTCCGCCGCCGTCCGAAGACGAACCACATCCTGCGAACTCACGTGCTGCGCAATTGCGCACAGCAACGCGTCTTTTTCCGTAAAGTGGTACAGCACCAGCGCCTTGCTCACGCCGGCGGACGCCGCGATGCCTTGAAGCGCCAGCGCGCCGACTCCCTCGGCGACACCCAACGCCACGGCCGCATCGAGAATGCGCGGTGCGGACTCAGCGCGTGACATCCATCCCCGGCTCAGGCACAGTCACTGTGTATCCGCGCGCACCCAACTGCGCCGCGAACGCGTCTTGCGCCGTGGGCTCGCCGTGCACGAGAAAAACATCCGCGAGCGCGGGCGACGTTTCCTTCACGCCATCAATCCACCGCTGCAGCTCCATGCGGTCCGCGTGCGCGCTGTAACCGTTGATCACGACGACCTCTGCGTTGAGCGCAACGTCCTCGCCGTACACTTTAATCACTGGTCGGCGCTCAATCAGTCGCCGGCCCAACGTGTGCTCTGCCATGAAGCCGACAATCAACACGGTCGTACGCGGATCCGGCGCGCTGTGTGCGAGATGGTGAAGAATGCGACCCGACTCCGCCATGCCCGACGCGGCAATCACAATCATGGGGCCCGAGCGTTGCATCGCCGCCTTGGAATCTGCCGCATCCGGTGTGAATTCCACGAGATCAAAGTCAAACAACGACTCCCCGTGTCCGCTGAGCTGCTGCACGAGAGGCTCGCTACCGTCGTAGTCGCGTGTGTTCTCGCGAAACACCTGCGTCGCTTGGTTCGCCAGTGGACTATCGATGATAATCGGGATGCGCGGAATGCGACCCTCGCGCGCCAGCGCATGGAGATCGTACAGAATTTCCTGTGTGCGCCCCACCGCAAACGCGGGAATGAGCACGCGTCCACCACGCGCCGCCGTCTCCGTCACGACTCGCGCCAATGCGTCGCGCGCGCCCGCCACACTCTCGTGATCGCGGTTGCCGTACGTGGATTCCATGATCACCCAGTCCAATCGCTCGAGCGGCTCGGGATCGCGAATGATGGGAAGTCCGTCGCGGCCAATGTCGCCGCTAAAGCCCAAGCGACGCACTGCCCCCGATTCTTCCCATTCCAAAACGACTGACGCTGAGCCGAGGATGTGGCCGGCGTTCACAAACTCCGCCGTGACACCAGGCACGACTTCAAACCGCTCGCGATACCGGTGCGGGCGAAACTGCGTCAGCGTCGTGGCCACGTCGCGCACGGTATACAGCGGGTCGGCCACTTCTTTCTTTCTGCGCGCGAGAAACTCCGCGTCCTTTTCCTGAATGCGCGCCGAGTCCGACAACATCACTTCGCAGAGATCGCGCGTGGCGTGTGTGCTGTGAATCCCGCCCGTAAATCCCGACTTCACGAGAAACGGCAGGCGGCCCGCGTGGTCGATGTGCGCGTGTGAGAGCACCACTGCGTCAATCTTGTCGGCGGCAAGCGGCAGCGACTTGTTCTTCTGCCCGACTTCGTGGCGGCGGCCCTGATACAGCCCGCAGTCCAGCAGGATTGTGCGACCGTTCACTTGCAGCAGATGCGACGAGCCGGTCACCTCACGCGCCGCGCCGCTGAAGTGCAGGCGCATCTAAGCCTCTGGCGCTTCGCGCCCAAAAATGATCGTCAGTCGCTGGCCGTCTTGGGTCATCATGGTGGGTACCCATCCGCCACGACTGCGTTCATTGAGCAGATCAGTGAGCGCGTCTTCGTCCTCGCGCTGATGGCGCGTCAGCCGGTGAATCACGGCCTGATATTCTTTCATAGAGTCGAAGGTACTACCTTCTCGCGTATGCCGACTACCCCCGCACTGCCCGGTTTGACCGTTGTCTCGCATCCACTCGTCCAGCACAAACTCTCGTTGCTGCGCGATCAGGCGACGCCAAAGAAGATCTTCAAAGAGCTCGTGGATGAGATCGCGATGCTCATGGCGTACGAGGCCACGGCCGATCTCACGCTCGCGCCGGTGGAAGTGGACACACCACTCGAGACCACCACGGGCCAGCGTGTAGCAGGGAAAAAGCTCACGCTTGTTCCCATTCTTCGTGCAGGACTTGGCATGGTTGAGGGCATCTTGAAGCTCGTGCCGAGTGCGCGCGTGGGACACATCGGCTTGTATCGCGATCACGACACCCTTGAGCCGGTGGACTACTACTTCAAGGTTCCGTCGGATGCCGCCGAGCGCGATTTCTTTTTGCTCGATCCCATGCTCGCCACGGGCGGGAGTGCAGCAAGTGCTGTCGCATCGCTGAAGCGTGCGGGTGCGACGCGCATCAAGTTCCTGTGCCTCGTCGCAGCACCGGAAGGCGTCGCGCGACTCCGCGCGGCACATCCCGACGTGCAGATTTACGCCGCATCACTTGATCGCGAACTCAACGCGAACGGATACATTCTGCCCGGACTTGGCGACGCAGGTGATCGCTTGTTTGGGACGAGATAGGAGCGAGAACAGATAAGACGGACGGTGAGGAGCATCACAGGTGTGACCTCATCATCCTTCCGTCTTAACTCTTCCGTCTCGTTTGCTCCCAACCACGTCCTCTTGTCCGGAATCACGAACGCCTGTATCGTTCGCCCTGGTTCGGTTATCCCACACCGCGCCTTGCCACACGCCTCGCACCCACCGAATGCTCATTAACCTGCTACCGGACTTTTTCGCCGCGCTTCAAAGCGTCGATCCTGTCGCAGCATATCATCGGTTCTTCGAGGCCAATCGTCCGCTACTCTCAGCGTACTGGCACAACTACGTGATCGAACCGGTCGGGCCGCACTTTCAGGACGTCGTGCGGGAAACCGTGCGCGCTGATCGCACCGACTTAAAGGCAATGCTTGAGCGCACCGATGTCGTCGCGCTCGCCAAGCAGGCCGAAGCCGCCTGCGCACAACTGTTCAATGTGGACTCCACCGTTGACGTCGTCTTGATGGCCGGCGTCGGCGCGGCGAATGCTGGTGAGCTCGTCGTGAACGGACGCGGTGTCGCGTTTGTCTGCCTCGAGCACTTCACGAGCATCGCCAATCCGCAGACGCGCGGACTTGGGCTCGATCCCGAGCTCATTCCACTGTGGCTCGCGCACGAGATCGCACACTGCGTGCGGTACACGTCGCCCGGCTCGCGCGCCGAAATGCGCCGCGCCGTCGCCGCTGCAGGTGGATTCTATAGTTATTGGGAAACCGGACGCGTCGCGACGCTCCGCGAGCACCTCGTCAATGAAGGGCTCGCCGTGCACGCCTCGAAGCTGGTCAGCCCAGGACACGCGCCGTGGGAGTACTACGGCTTCCAGCGTCGGCAGTTCGCGCGCGTGCGCGAACTCGAAGCTGTGCTGTCGCGTGCGGTTGCCGATGACCTCGACCGGGCAGGTCTCGGACTCCGCTTGCGGTGGCTCTCCGGTGGTATGAGCGACGAAGCACGCACCGTGCAACGTCACGTACTGCCGGAGCGCACTGGGTATTACGTCGGAGCGCAGATGGTCGAGGCCGCCATTGCCGAACACGGCATTGCGTGGGCCCTTCGCGCCGATGCTCGCGAACTCACTTCTGTTGCCGACGCGGCCGCTCGTACAGCATAGCGATACGAACGAACCGCTGAGGTGAACGCGCGCGACCGGCTCCGGGGCCGGCCGCGCGTCGTTTTTTCAAGACGTGAGATTTGAGACTTGAGACTTGAGAAGTTTCTCACGTCTCAAGTCTCGTATTCATTTCCCTATGCAGAAGCTCCGAAATACTCGCGTCAACACATCTTCAATGTCGATCCCACCCATCATCGCATCGAGGGCGTGAATCGCCGCGCGCACATGCGTCGCCGCAACCGGTGCCGGCAGTTGCCCCGCGTCCCACGCTGCCACAAACGCAACCAGCTCGTCGCGCGCTTCATCAATGGCCGCGGCGTGCCGCGCGCGCGTCACCACGGGCGCATCTTCTGCCACGCTCGGCTGCGTGCGCTCCACCGCCGCGCGAATCGCCGCGCGCAATGCGTCGAGTCCCGTGCCGTGCACCAAACTTACCGCCACCACATTGGCAGATTCTGCGGCGCGCAAATCCGTCTTCGTGCGCACCAATACCCGCGGCGCGCCACTGTGCGCGGCCACCGCAGTCACCGCCGCGTCCAGCGACTCGGCGTCTGCACCACACACCACCACAACGCCCGCGCGCGCTAACCAGCGCGCGCTCACTTCCACGCCCAGTCGCTCGAGCGCGTCGTCGGTGGTGCGCAGTCCCGCGGTATCCACCAGGCGCCACGGATACGGATCTTCATCCACGAGTGCTTCCAGCGCATCGCGCGTGGTGCCCGGTGTCTCACTCACGATCGCGCGCGCGTCTCCGAGCAGCGCATTGTACAGCGACGATTTTCCTGCATTGGGAGCGCCCGCCAACACGACCGGCACGCCATCGCGTGCCAACTCCGCCATCGGCAGCGTGGCACCCAGCGCATCGAGCGATGCCAACACCTCGCGCGCCGCTCGCGTCACATCGTCGCGCGACTGCGGACCATCGTCTTCCTCGGGGAAGTCGATGTCATACGCCAGCAGCGCTTCGACGGTAATCAGTTTGTCCCGAAGCGCGGTGAGTCGCTGTGAGAGCGCGCCCGAGAGTTGATGCAGTGCCGCACGATGCGTCGCGCGCGAGCGCGCATCGACCAAGTCGGCGATGCCTTCGGCCTGAAGCAAATCCAGCTTGCCGTAGCGCACCGCGCGTTCGGTGAACTCTCCCGCGAGCGCCGGCACAGCACCTGCTTCGACGAGCGCGGCCAGCACCGCGCTGCTCACATAGTGGCCACCGTGCACCGTGAGTTCCACGAGCTCTTCGCCAATTGGCGACTCGGCGGCGGGATACCACACAGCCATCGCATCGTCGAGTGGTCGCGTGGTGTCATCACACGCATGCAAGCGCACGCGCGTGGCGCGACGCGAAACCACCGCGGCCGGAAGACCAAGACGGCGGGCGATAGCGCCCGCCGTCGGTCCACTCACACGAACAACCGCTAGCGCCCCCCGACCCGGAGGCGTGGCCAGCGCGACGATTGTCTCGCCGCGCCGATCACGACTTACGCTTCGCGCCCCCATCCGAGACCACAGCCGTCGTCGGCGCAGCCTTCGCGCGCTCGTTCCCAATCATCCACTGCTGCGGTAGCGCGGCCAAGTTCTGCACCGTGTAGTACAGGTTCAAGCCCGACGCAAAGTTGATCAGCAGCACGGTCATCATGATTGGCATCAAGATCGACATCATCTTCGTCTGCGGATTCGGCGGCACGTTGCGCATGCCCATCCACGACAGCGCATACATCGACGCGCCCATCGCAAGCGGAAGGATGTAGTACGGATCCTTCAACGAGATGTCCGTCAACCACAAGAACGACACGCCGCGAAATTCAATCGTGTTCTGAAACACGAAGAACAGTGCGATGAGAATCGGCATCGGGATGAGGATCGGCAAACAACCCGAGAGCGCCGCGAACGGGCTCACGTTGTTGTCGGCATACACCTTCATCACCGCGAGTCGCGCCTTCTCCGCGTCGCCCTTGTTCTTGTTCTGCGCTTCCTGCACCAGCGGCGCAATGCGTTGCATCGTCACCTGCGTGCGCATCATGCGGCTGTTGAGCGGCCACATCACCAAGCGAATCGCAATGCCGAAGCCCACAAGAATCCAGCCGTACTCGAGCGCGGTCGTGCGCTTCAGCCACAACAACAGGCGCATCACAATCGTGGCAAACGGCTGAATCACGCCGCTGATCATGCCGCCGTACGGATTCGTCTTTTCAAACTCGCGCCCCATGCCCACCAGGCGCTCCCACTCCTGCGGGCCCGCATACAACTCAAACGCGAGTCCACTCTCGGCGAGCGGCGTGATGAGTGTGCCCTGCGCGCGCGTCGCAATCTTGTTCTCGCGTACCGCGCCGGTCACCTGCAACTCCGCAAAGCCGCTCGTCTGGCCTTCCGGAGTCAACACGCCAACCAAGAAGTACTTGCTCTTCGCCACGGCCCACGTGAACGGGCCCGATTCAATCAAGCGCTCGCCCGGATCCGGCTTCCGAAAATCAATGCGCTCAGCGCCGCTTGTCGCCGGCTTAAACGCGTACGACAAGTGCCGCGAGTCTTCCTTGGGGTCGGCTTCGTACGATTCAAAGCCCGTCGGCAAGTCCGTGAGCAAGAACGCCGGCTGCGCCAAGCCGCTCGCTTGCACACGCACCAGCGTGAGGTAGTTGTCCTTCGAGAGGCTGTACTCAATGCGCACGGAGCCCGTCGCGACCGTCGCGTCAAAGCGCACACGCTCACCGGCATCCGACGTCTCGCGTGTTGCCGCAAACATCGTGCGGCTCAGATCGATTGTGTCGCCACCGGCAATCAGTCGGTACTGCAGCATCGCCTCGGCCCCGTGTGCGAGGCGCACGGTGCCTTCTTGCCCTCCCAATCGGGAGAAGCGTGGCAACTCGGCGCCAAGAAAGCGCGCCCCGAGCGTTGAGAAGTTGACAGTCGTGAGTTCGTTGCTGAGCGACAGCGTCTCCGCTGCCACGGCCGGTGTGGTCGGCACCGTCGCTTGCGTGTTTGCAGCAGACGACGTGCTCGACGACATCGTCGGCGTGCTCGCGGGTGTTGCCGGTGTGTTTCCGGGCTCGGCGACAACGGCCGGTGCCGGCGGCACGGTCGGACGCGGGAACAACACTGGCGTCATCAACACGACGCCACCCGTCAACAAGAGCGCGAGAAAGAAACGCTTATCCATCACGGCGAGTGGTAGCTGGAGGAGTAGGCTCGGGCACCGGGTCGAATCCCCCAGGCCTGAATGGATGGCAGCGCGCGATGCGTTTCACCGCGAGCCACGAACCACGAAGTGCGCCGTGCTTCTCAAGCGCCTCAATGGCATAGTGCGAACACGTTGGATGATAGCGACACGACGCCGGCAACATTGGCGAGAGTGCCACTTGGTACCCACGCACAAACAAAATCAAAAACAGCTTCACGAGGTCGCCGGTGCGAGCGCGATCACGCGATCACCAAGTGTTGTCACCGCGCTGCGCAGTTGCGAGAAATCCGCGGCGTACGCGCTGGGCAGTGCGTAGAGCACAACGTCGAGCGACGAAACCGATTCCAGTTGCGGTGTCCACGTCGCACGCGTGAGTTCGCGCAGGCGTCGCTTGAGACGATTGCGATCGACTGCGCTGCGCTTGTGACGCGGCACCACGATTCCAATGCGATGAGTATGCAGAAGGGAAGCGAGTACCCGAACCTCGAGCTGCGCGGTTCGGACTCGCTTCCCTTCGCGGCGGACCATCAAGAGGTCTGCCGT
The DNA here is from genome assembly GCA_043753285.1 of Gemmatimonas sp. Taxonomy (GTDB): domain Bacteria; phylum Gemmatimonadota; class Gemmatimonadetes; order Gemmatimonadales; family Gemmatimonadaceae; genus Pseudogemmatithrix. Next base: position 12,515 of record JAYUWY010000384.1, read on the forward strand.
GCGCGTCAGCCGCCGAGGCGACGCCACGCGGCGCGATGCCTCAGACGCCCGCGTACTTCGACGGGAGCTTCACGGTAAGCCGCTTGCGCCCCTTCTTACGGCGCCGGCTCAACACCTGGCGCCCCCACTTCGTTTCCATGCGCGCGCGGAATCCGTGCGTCCTAACACGACGCTTATTGCGCGGGCGATACGTTGGCTTTCCCATCGTTACTCCAGAATGACTACTAGACTGAAATCACTTCGCGGACAGACCGCTAAACCTAGTCTGCCCTATGGGTTACGTCAACTGGAGCGAGTCGGCTCTTGAGGGCGCCGACGACTGGTTTGGACACACGAGCGTTGACTTATCCACAGGCCGAGGTGTAGGTTCGCCTCCCCCCTGGATTTCCACAATTAGCTCCGCCCACCGGATGTCCCTTACGGCCGCCGACGTTTGGTCCCGCCTGCTCGACAGAGCGAGAACCGAACTTTCGGATCACATAGTTGAGACCTGGCTCGCCCCGCTCCAAGCGGCGGAGTTCTCTGGCGAGCAGCTGATTCTCAACGCCCCCGACCAGTTTTCGGTCGAGTGGAACGAGCGCCGGCACACCGGTCTGTTGGAGTCGTACGCCGCCGTGGCCGTGGGCCATCCGGTGAAGATTGCGCTGCGAGTTGGAGCCGAACGCCTCCAGCGTAGCCAGATGGACTTGTTCGTGCCACAAAAGGGACAGGAACAGCGCACCATTGAGCCAGAAAGACAGCCGAACAACGTTACGCTGTCCTCGCTCAACGACCGATATACCTTCGATACCTTCGTTATTGGCAAGTCCAATGACCTCGCCGCGGCAGCCGCAATGGCCGTCTCGCAGGCCCCCGGCAAGACGTATAACCCGCTCTTCTTCTACGGTCCCACAGGACTCGGAAAGACGCACCTCATGCAGGCCATCGCGCAGGAAATTTTGCGCAAGGCGCCGCAGACGCGCGTCACATACATCACCACCGAGCAGTTCACGAACGACGTCATCACGTCCATCGGCAAGGGCGCGATGCACGACTTTCGTCGTCGCTATCGCGAGACGGATTTGTTTCTCGTGGACGATGTGCACTTCATCGGCGGCAAGAACTCTACGCAAGAAGAGTTCTTTCATACGTTCAACGCGCTCTATGAGGCGGGACGACAAATCGTCCTCACGTCTGATCGCCCGCCGTCAGAAATTTCTAAACTCGAAGCGCGCCTTCAGTCGCGCTTCGCCTGGGGCATGGTCGCCGACATCGGACAACCAGACCTCGAACACCGTATCGCGATTCTGCGCCGCAAGGCGCAGATGGATCATCTCGAGCACACCATCCCCGACGACGTGCTGCACTTCATTGCAGATCACGTGCAGT
>JAYUWY010000385.1:0-3015 GCA_043753285.1 Gemmatimonas sp.
CGCGCCGTTTGTCCTGCGCTTTCGTGTGCCCGACGGCGAGACGTCGTGGACAGATCTCGTGCACGGCCGCATCGCGTTTCCCAACAAGGACATTGACGATTTCGTGATCCTGCGCTCGGACGCGACGCCGATTTACAATCACGCCGTGGTGTCGGATGACATCGCCATGCGCATCACACTCGTGATGCGCGGCGACGATCACATTTCCAATACGCCGAAGCAGATTCTGCTGTATCACGCGCTTGGTGCGTCGTTGCCAGAGTTCGCGCACTTGCCGATGATTCACGGCACCGATGGCAAGAAGCTTTCCAAGCGTCACGGTGCCACTGCGGTTGGCGATTACCAGCACAAGGGCATTCTCGCGCCGGCGATGGTCAACTTCCTCGCGCTGATGGGTTGGTCGCCGGGTGGTGACTTCAACGAAGTGATGTCGCTCGACGAACTCGTGCAGGCGTTCAGCGCGGATGGATTGCTCAAGAAGGCCGCGGTGTTTGATCCGGCCAAGCTCGAGTGGATGAACGGCCAGCATCTCATCAAGTTGCCAATCGCCGACGTCGCAGCGCGCGTCACGCCAATGTTGGTCGCAGCCGGATTCACGACCAGCGAGTGGTTAGCGTCGCACGAGAGCTGGTATCACACGCTGCTCGAGCTGCTGCGCACACGCGCACGTCTCGTGGACGACATCGTGCCGCAGGCCCTGCCCTTCTTCCGCGACGACTTCGCGTACGATGCGGACGCAGTCGCGAAGCAGTGGAAGGATCCGGTCGCTGCGCTGTCGCTGCTTGGTGCATGCCGCACGATGCTCGCGGCGCAACGCGAGTGGACAGAAACCGCGCTCGACGCACAACTACGGGCGTTGGCCGAGTCGCAGGGCGTGGGCGCAGGCAAGCTGTTGCAGCCGTTGCGCGTGGCGCTCGTGGGCTCAGCGGCGTCACCGGGCATCTTCGAAGTGATGGTGCTCGTGGGACGCGACCGCACGCTCGCGCGCATCACGCGCGCCGAAGCGCACCTGCAGGGGATGATCGCGGGTCGCTGATATGGAATCGCCGCGCTTGCCGCTCACGCCTGTAGAACGGAAGCTCTGGCACTTCCTGATTGACCACGTGGCCACGCATACGTTTCAGCCGAGCGTGCGAGAGATAGCGCAGCATTTCAAGATTCCGTCCACGCGCACGGTAACGGGATTGCTCGCATCGCTGGAGACGAAGGGCTACGTGCGCCGCGCGCCCGGTCGGTCGCGCGGCGTCGTCCTCGAGGGCTTCACCGGCGGTGCTGGCACGCAGCCTGTGCCGATTGTGCGCTGGACGCTCGACCGCGACACCGTCGTCGAAGACCACCTCACGCTCGACCGCGCCATGCTCGCGAGTGATGACGCGTACCTCGTGCGCGCCAACACCGAAGACGCGCCACGTCACGCGGTGCGCGTGGGCGACCTTTTGCTCGTGATTCCCACGGCGCGCGTACCCGACGAGAATCCGGTTGTGGCGCGCATTGGTCAGCAGGTTGTGGTGCGTACGCTCGTGCGGCGCGGCGCATCGCTGCTCTTGCTCGCCCCCGCTCCGGGCGTCGCCGACTTCGAACTCACGGATGGCGATGATTTTCGCGTGCTCGGCCCGCTGGGGCTCGTACTCCGAATTACTGCGCCGCGTCCGGACGACGCAGACGACGCATAGGCGTCGGCGCAGCGCTTAGGGCGACGGAGTCGTCGGTGGCTTTTCGGTCTGCTGACGCTGCTGCGCGTCGCGACGCTCCTTCTCCCGACGCTGCCGCAACGCCTGCACGGCGCGATCAAACTCATCGTCGCGCATCTGTCGCGCCGTCTGCTGCTGAATCTCGCTACGCATCGCGTCCAAGCGGCGCGCGCGCTCCATCGCCATCGGATTTGCTTGCACGTTGTTAAGTGCGAGCATGCCGAGGATTGGCGTCGGTAGCGAGAAGTTGCCGAGTCGAATCATGCCTTGATCGATGCCGACTTTCTTGCCGCCGAGATTAAACGTCCAATCACCGGGGCGACGGCCGTTATCGGGGTTGTAGCGATCCAGTGAATCGGCGTAGGCCACAATGCTGCGCTGCAGCATGAGGCGCAGCGTGTCTGCACGATTGAGCGGCACGACTGGCGCGACGACAACATCACTCGGCGGCGCCCACAAACGCTGATCGGTAAACGTCGGACGCATGCCGCGCACGGGACCGCCATCTCCGACGATGTCGCCGTAGCCGCCAGTGGACGTCGCGGCTGTTGCGGGGGTAGTCGGCACTGTGGACGGTACACCCGAGGGCGCAGTCAGCGGCGGAGGCGGTGCATCCGTCGGTGTTTGGTCGGTGACGGGACGATTGTCGCCACCATCACGCGTCTCGCCGCGGTTCGCGGCCCCGTCGACCGGCAGAGCGATTTCGAAACTGATCCTCTCAGCGACAGCCGGCTGCCCCGCATCGTCCAGCAGCCAATCGTAGGCGATAGGCACGAGGAACGTGGGCACGATGATCGCAATGATCAACACTTGTCCAACGAGCGCGAGCGCGGACGCACGGGGGTCGCCCGTTTGCCGCTTCGGCAGCAGTTGGATGCCCTTCTTCTTCATCACGACTCGGCGACGACCCGGTTGCGCACTTTGCTCCATCCCACGATTTCAACTTCGACTTCGTCGCCTGGCACGAGCGCGCGTACACCCGCGGGCGTGCCGGTCGCGACAACGTCACCGGGCTCGAGTGTCATAGACTGCGAGATGTAGCTCAGCAAATCGGCAATCGGAAACACCATCTCCGCTGCGGTGCCGCGCTGCAGCTCTTCGCCGTTCACGCGCGTGACAACCGTGAGATTGGTCAGATCCACCGCGCCCTGCTTCTCTTCGCCCAGCGGGCAGAAGGTGTCAGAGCCCTTCGCGCGCCACCACTGACCGTCGGCCTTCTGCCATTCGCGCGCAGACACGTCGTTCACAGCGATGACACCGCGCACGGCCTTTGCGGCCTCAGCGGGGCTCGCCTTGCTGAGCTTGGTGCCAATCACCACGCCGA